>CAZLTT010000169.1:0-1507 GCA_964562515.1 uncultured Micavibrio sp. | reverse complement strand
TTTCATTTTTAACACCATCAAGAACCGTACTGCTCGTCTCTGACGAGTTCCTTACTATATTTTCAATTAGTAGTAAGGGCGCGAAGCTGATCGAAACAGTCCCGTGGGGTGCGGAAAATTTTGAGAAGATGATTTCAAGGATCATTGCTAAGGATTGTGGTAAGAAGCCTGTCCTTATTGTTAATGATATGGTTGAGCAGCACTACCGCAAGGAACGTGTCGTTAAGACTGGTGTGAGCTTTGTTGATAAGTCGTCCATGGTTCAGCGGAAGTTGAATGTGGCGTTTCCGAACTATTCCATTCGCGCAGCTTACCCATTGAAAGAAAAGATTCCGAAGACGGAATCGCAGCCAGCGGCTGACGTTTATATTTTTGCTGCTGTTGCCAACACCGATCAAATTACTCAAACGGTTAGTGCGACTAAAAAGTCTCTCGCATCAGTTGCCGGTTTTTGCCTGTTGCCTGTTGAATCGTCTGACATGGTTAAGGCGCTGTCTACAAAGATGGCCAAGAAAGGTAAGAAGAAAAATGTTTGGTCAATTTTTATCGGTCAGCACAGGAATGGTAGTCTCAGGCAGGTTTTAACAAAGAATGGCGAGCTTGCCCTGACACGTATGAGCCCGATGTCAGAAAGCGATGAAAACCCTGAGGTTTGGGCCCAAGAGCTTAGTAATGAGTTTAAGTCTACGATGAGCTATCTAACGCGTTTTGGTTATGATCAGGATGACGGGTTGGATGTTTTTGTTATGGCGAACCCTGCGCCGGGCGAGGCTTTGCGGGCTCTGATTGATGTTGAGTGCGATTTGCATGTGATGACCGTTAATGAGGCGGCGCAAGCTTTAGGTGTTGCCATTGGTCAGCAGAGTGATGCTCGTTATGCCGACGCACTGCATGTCGCGTGGATAGGGCGCAAAGGCCGTTTTATCTTGCCGATGAAGGCCGCAGAGGTTGATGAAGTTTCTCGTCCCCGTCAAATTGCTATGGGGGCGGCGGCTCTATTGTTCGCCGGGGCTGCATTTCTTGCGTATCAAAATGCCACTAGTTACTCGGAGCTTTCATCTACGGTTGAAGAGATTAACAATTTTAAGCGTCAAAAAGCGCAACTCGATGCTCAATTTGAACGCGAAGTGCAAAGGCTTGCTGAGGTCGGGTTTGACGCGAAGTTGGTACAAAGCTCTTTAGCTGTTCATGAAGGTTTTGAAAAAGAGAAAATCGAAGTTCTTAACGTTGTGCAATCTTTAGGTCGCGCATTGGGTAATGATTTACGCATAGATAAAATGGAGCTTAGGCGCGCAGAGCCCACAATTGTCGATAATCTTTTTGCTGCCGGCGGAGCTGATGCGAATAAATCTGAGCCTTTATTCAACGCACGTCTGACAATGACATATCCGTCTACGGCAGATGTTGATGTCGGTAACCGTGAGGTGGCTCTGCTCCGAAATCGAATAGAGTCTATGATGCCTCAGAATGAAGTTGTTGTTGTGAAGGAATTGCAGGATTTCAGTTA
>CAZLTT010000168.1:0-1581 GCA_964562515.1 uncultured Micavibrio sp. | reverse complement strand
TACACAGTTTAAACTTTGGTACAGTCAGGCCGGTACGCCGGAGCTAACATTCAGCGGCAATTATGATGCTTCGGAGCAGACGTACAGCATAACGCTGACTCAAAAAACACCTGACACTCCTAATCAAAGCGGTAAAAAGCCGATGCATATCCCCGTATCGATCGGTTTGATCGGTAAAAACAGTCAAAAAGACCTTATCGGCACGCAAATACTCGATTTAACCGATGAAAAGCAGGCATTCACGATCGAAAATGTTGAAGAAGAGCCTGTGCCTTCTGTGCTAAGAGGCTTCTCCGCGCCCGTAAACATGGAAACAGATTTGTCGGATGAGGATTATTCGTTCCTCGCGCAAAACGAGGTTTATGACGGGTTTAATCGATGGGAAGCCAATCAGTACCTTGACCGCAAAGTTATCGGTCAACTGACCGATGCTGTTGAGAATAACGAAAAGCCTGATGTTCCCGAAGAATATTTACAAGGTTACGCCCTGATTTATCAGGAGGCTTTGAAAGATGACCTATCCGGTGAGGACAAAGCCCTATTGGCACGCACGATGTCATTGCCCGATATTTCGACGCTCATCCAAATGCGCGATAAGGCCGACCCCGAAGCGATTTATAAGGCGCGACAAGCAGTGTTGGCCGCATTAAAGCGTACGCATAAGAGTACCCTGGAAAAGATTTATAAAGCCAATCAAGAGCCCGAGGACTTTGCCATTGATATTGCGGCCACGGGCCGAAGAGCGCTTAAAAACGTCGTTTTATCGGTTTTAACCTCCACATACGGCACAGGATGCGCGAAACGCTCACGTGATCAGTATTTCAATGCAAATAATATGACGGACCGTATTGCCGCGCTCAGTTGCCTTGCACCGAGTAAGCAGCCGCAGAGTGAAGAGTGTTTTGAAGACTTTTATGACCGTTTCAAGAATTATCCACTGGTTGTGGATAAGTTCTTTGCATTACAAGCCGCAGCGGTTCGAAATGATATAATTCAAAATCTTAAAAACTTAAGAGAACACCCTGATTTTAATATTAAAAACCCCAATCGCGTTCGTTCCCTTTATGCCGCATTTGCTATGAACAACCCTGTCGGGTTCCATGCTGTGGATGGATCGGGTTATACCTTCCTGACCGATGCTATATTGGAACTCAATAGCATTAACCCGCAAATCGCGGCACGTTTGCTGACGCCGATGCGCGCATGGAAGCGTTATACGGAAGACAGGCAGGAGAAAATGAAAGCCTGTCTGGAAAAAATTGTATCTCATGAGGACCTTTCACCGGATGTCTTCGAAATCGCCAGTAAAAGCCTCAACGCCTGATTTCTCGTTAGAGGATCAATTTGACGGCCCCGTTTGCGGGTTGGACGAAGTTGGGCGCGGTCCGCTCGCCGGTCCAGTCGTCGCGGCGGCTGTTGTTGTTCCGGCACCTGTACGTGCCATGGATTTTATCCCGCATATACGAGACAGCAAGAAGTTGGGCAAGAAAATGTTGGCGAACCTCTATGCAGAGATTACGTCGCATTGCCAGTGGGGTGTCGTTGAAATTTCTCCGCAGGAAATCGACAAGATCAATATTT
>CAZLTT010000167.1:0-1646 GCA_964562515.1 uncultured Micavibrio sp. | reverse complement strand
CATACGACCCGGCTGTGTTCCAAAGCGCATTGCCTCAAGGTCAGGAAGCACCTGACGTAGCCACCGCAGATAGCTCGGTCGCTTAGCGTATATAAGTCTCAGGGTGTTTTGCGAAATAACGCATGCAGGCATCGGTTAGGGCGTGAACAAGCTCTTTCCCTTGTTTGCCCCCATCACCTTTAATTTCACCGTAAATTACGGCTTCCATAGTCGTATGGAACGCAAGCACGATCTCGACTGACTCGATGTCGGGTTCTTTGATGACTTCCAAAAACTGGATCAGCTTGTCTGCGATAATGGTCATCAAGGCATACTGGAACATCCCACCATTGGCTTTGAGCTGCATAGCAGGGTAGAGCATATTGGCAATGACTTCTTCCGTATCGTCGGATTCTTTTGCGCCTTTGGCCATGTTTATACCGTTCATCAGTGAGGCAAGATAAACGATTGCAAGAGGTTTGAAGTCTACTGAATTTTCTTCCAACAACTTCTGTGCGCGATTTAATATATCGTCACTAAGGCCGCCCGAGCCGACTTTCTGCTTGAGCACATTCACAGGGCGCATAAACTCCGCCTTGCGTCGGGGAGTTTGGTTGAAATGTTCTGCGTCTTGGTCTGATTTGCTCATAAAGTTAAGTCGCCTTACTTCAGCTTTTCTGCCATTTCACGGGCAGTCATATTTTTGAGTTTGTCATCATCTTCGCGTCGTCTTGGTCCGCCATATGCGCTGTCGCGTTTGCGGCGTCGATCAGGACCGAAGAAATCCTCAGAGCGTACAAACTGACGCGGGCGTTCAATAATCTGTACGATGCGTCGATAAAGATCACGCGCGTTAAAAGGTTTAACAAGGAATTCGGTAACACCCGCATCACGCGCCTGCATAACGCGGCGTTTTTCGCTAAAGCCTGTCATAAGAATGATCGGAATGAATTTATTTGGGCTGCCGACATCGTTACGAATGCGGCGAGTAAAAGAAATGCCGTCGACCGGTTTCATCATCCAGTCGGAAAGAATAAGGTCCGGCAACTCTTTCTTGAAAATCGCAAACCCTTCATCACCGTCCTGTGCAGTATAAATACGGGTGATGCCGTATGCTTCCAAAAGGGATTTAAGCAAATCAACCATTGGCTGATTATCTTCGACGATAAGCACCGAAACTTGTGAAAAGTCGTAAGCCATCCTGATCTGCTTTTGTTATTGCTCTTATCTAAACATTTTACCACAAAGGATTGTAAAATTTGGAATATTTTATTGCGAAAGACAAGAATAGTTTTTGTGAAAACACCCTTGAATGCGCGAAAACGCTCATATACCGTGTGTTTACGAGTTATCTAAAAAAATATGAGGGCAAGCATGGCCGGACATTCCAAATGGGCAAATATTAAGCATAAAAAAGCGCGCGCAGATGCGGGGCGTGCAAAACTCTTCTCAAAGCTAGGGCGGGAGATATATGTCGCCGCAAAACTGGGCGGCCCCGATCCGGACATGAACCCGCGCTTAAGGCTTGCGATTGCAACCGCACGCGGCCAATCCATGCCTAAAGATGCTATTGAAAAGAACATTCAAAAAGGCTCAGGCACAGCTGGTGACGGTGAAGACTACGAGGAAATCCGTTATGAAGGCTATGGTCCGGGCGGTGTTGCGAT
>CAZLTT010000166.1:0-1803 GCA_964562515.1 uncultured Micavibrio sp. | reverse complement strand
ATATCAAACAAATACTTGAGAAAGCAGCACCGACCAATAGCCGCATCCTGATACAAGGGCATGCAGGCACGGGTAAAGGGGTTATTGCCCGCTTGATTCATAAATATTCGCTGCGTGCCGACTCTGTTCTCATTAATCTGAACTGTGCGACCTTGCATCCTTCGGATTTTGAGGTCGAGCTTTTCGGATCGGCAAAGGACAGTGACAATCTGGGTATATTTGAACAAGCACAAGAGGGCACGCTCGTTCTCGACGAGGTTACTGATTTACCTATCGAGGCGCAGAGCAAGATTATCCGTGTCTTACAGGAAAAAGCATTCAGACGTGTTGGTGATAACAAGGAAACACAGATTGATATTCGAGTGATTGCGACGAGTGGTCAGGATATCGAAAAGGCCGTTGCTGAAGGACGCTTTAAGGACGATTTGTATTACCGTTTGAATGTTGTGCCAATCACTATGCCGGAGCTTAAAAACCGCAGCGAAGACGTGCCGGCGCTTGCCACTCATTTTGTCCGCGAACATCATAAGAAAGCCGATGATAATATTTTCACGAAAGCCGCATTAAGACGTCTTAAGTCCTATGCGTGGCCGGGAAATGTCAGACAGCTTAAAAACGTGATCGAGTGGATGTGCATTATGCATAGCCTGGAAGAGGGTGAGAGTTTTGATATAGCCCACTTGCCGCCCGAGGTGCTTGGCCAGGCCGAAGACACTGTTGCCACAGGTAGTCCGGTTATTCAGGATTTGAACGAGATGTATCTTGATTTGCCGTTGCGCGAAGCTCGTGAGTTATTTGAGAAAGAATATTTGCTGACGCAGGTTGACCGTTATGAGGGCAATATTTCCCAAACGGCGAAGTTCGTAGGTATGGAGCGTTCGGCATTGCATAGAAAGCTGAAATCATTAAATATTGGTTCCGGCGAAGTTACCTCGATCAACGAGGCTCAAACTAAAAAGAAAAGGGCTTAGACTATGCGCGTTATTATTTGTGGTGCCGGACAGGTCGGCTACAACATTGCTGCGTATTTGGCTAAGGAAGAAAACGACGTCACCGTTGTGGATTTGCGTCAGGACCTTATCGCCCGCATTCATGATGAATTGGATGTAAATGCGATCCTTGGGCATGCCTCCCGTCCTGATATTCTCAAAGCCGCCGGTGCAAACGAAGCCGACATGATTGTTGCCGTTACGCAGTCCGACGAAATCAATATGGTTGCGTGCCAGATCGGGCATTCTTTGTTTGGTATTCCAAAGAAAATCGCGCGTGTACGTGAGCAATCCTATCTACAGCCGGAATGGTCGAACCTGTTCAGTCGCGCGCACATGCCGATTGACGTGATTATTTCACCCGAAGTTATCGTTGCGAATGACATCTATCAGCGTCTCGCCGTCCCCGGAACGACGTTTGTGAATGTGATCGCAGATGGCTTAGCGCACATGATTGGGGTTGTTTGCGAGGAAGATTGCCCTGTTATTAATACGCCGCTCGGGCAATTGCACAGCTTGTTCCCCGATTTGTCATTTCAGGTTTTAGCCGTTCTGAGAAAGAACAAGCCGATTATTCCGGATGATGATGACCATCTGGAAGTCGGTGATGAAGTTTATTTCATTGTTGATACGAACCACCTGAAACGTGTGATGACGGCTTTCGGGCACGAAGAAGTTGAGGCACGTAAGATCGTAATTGCTGGCGGCGGTAATATCGGTATCACTTTGGCGAAGTTGATCAAAGAACGTTCGAAGAGCGTTCAAATCAAGCTTATTGAGCAGAACCGTGAACGAGCAGAGCTACTCAGCGAGC
>CAZLTT010000165.1:0-1902 GCA_964562515.1 uncultured Micavibrio sp. | reverse complement strand
CACATCGCCGGTTTCCACCAGACGCCCGGTCTCTCCCATGACTTCGGGCAGCCCGCCCGCCTTTGATGCGATGACGGGCTTTGACAGGCTCATGGCCTCCAGCGCCGTGAGCCCAAACCCCTCGTACCGAGAGGGAACAACAACGATATCCGCGCGCGCCATGACGCTCAGGAATTGCCCGTGTTCCAGATTGCCTGTGATTGTGACGGGGAAGGGTAGGTCTTCACAGGCGGTTTCCAGTTTGGCTTGAAGCTTGCCATGCCCGGCGAAGGTGATCTTCAAAGGCAGCGTTGCCAGGCGCGGGTCGCGCAGGGCGGCGATGAGGTCCATATGCCCTTTCTCTCGCACGAGCCGTCCGGGCAGCAGGATATGTAGCGGTGTGTCGCGCGCGCGTGGGACGCTTTTGATAGCATCAATGGCGTGCAGATCCACCGGATTATAGAGTACATCCACACGGTCCAGCGAAAGCGTCGTGCGATAATGATCGGCAACCGCTTGCGATACCGCAAATTTAGCATCAAAGCCGCGCGAGTAGAGGTAGCGTGCTAGTGCTTTGCGAAACCTCAGCTTAAGGCCGTCTTTGTTGGCACCGGCATAGGCGAGATTGTGAAAGGTTACGCAGGTCTTTGCCTGGCTTAGGCCTAGCAGGCGCGCCAAAGCCGTTTTTACGGCTGGGAAATAGAGGTGGGCATGCAAGATATCCGCATCAGGCACAGCCTTGGCAATGTCCCATGTGCCTGCGAGCAGATTCCATTTGTATCGTAGAGGTAGGCGGGTGACGCGAACGCCCTTCGCCTCCAATTCCGGTAAGAGATCATAGGGCGCATTGCGAACCGCCACAGTGACATCGTGACTCCGCTTGGTCAGTTCCGGTAGGAGTATGACGAGTAGCCGTTCGGCCCCACCACGGGCCAGCGTATCAATAATGTGCAGGACTTTCACGTTGTGTCTGATATCATGCGGATCACACGTGCTGGCGCGCCGACAGCAACGCAATTCGCTGGGATGTCATGTGTGACGACCGAGTTGGCGCCGATGACTGCATTATCACCGACTGTGACACCTTTCGTGATCGTCGATTTTGCGCCGATCCAAACGTTGTTTCCGATTGTTACAGGAGCTGTTGTGAAGCCAGCTTCAGCAGTTGTCAGACCGGGGCCGAAGTAGTGATCCTGGTCCCGGATGGTGACATGTTCCGCAATAAGGCAATCTGCACCAATTGTGATCGAGTCTCGCGCGCAGATAACGCTGTACTGGCCAATATAGCTGCGCGGGCCTATCTCCAGCCTACCTTGTTTCACGGTAATGTCAGCAAATCGGTCAATTGAGGTATTCTCGGCGAGGCTTCCTGAACCACCGTCTGTTGAACGAATTCGTATATTCTTCGCAATTGCAACAGGGCCACTCACCTTAAAGCGTGAACGTATAATAACAGCACGGTTAGAAACGTATTTAAAAAAGCGAAATAGAATAAATAGTGAACTCTTCACTCAGCTATATCCAACATCTGCTGTAGGAGATGTAAGTTCTCTGCGAAAGGTATCGACTTTTTAAGAAGTGAAGCATCTTGGGTTTTCGAACTATAGGCCCCACGCTTGGTCAACTTTTTGAGTACTAACGATGAAGAAATTTAGAATATCCAAATTAGATTATTCGAGAATACCTTAGCTTCTTTTGAATATTTGATATTGAATTAATCACGTTTTTGGGGAGGAACGAAAGCAATATAGAAGCTACTATTTTTGGGTGATATAGTATAGCCTTTGGATATATTTGTATGGATTTTATTATTGAATTTCTTCCAGATGATGTTTCGCCATGATCAAAAATGAGTTGCATTCCTTTGATTCTGTATAGGCGAGATAAGGAAAAAGACTTTAGTTTCCTTATATTTTCGGGAAC
>CAZLTT010000164.1:1335-1905 GCA_964562515.1 uncultured Micavibrio sp. | reverse complement strand
TTGGCTTATAGCTTTCAACCGCGTCAAAGGCCTCGTCAAGAACCGCATTAAAATCATCATAAACCTTATCCGCATCTTCTTGGCTCATTGAGCCTTCGGCAACCAATTGCTCCGCATATTTTGTGCGGGTTGTCGGCTGCTTGGCGATTTTCTTATACATAAGCGGCTGCGTGAATGCAGGCTCATCGCCTTCGTTATGGCCGTAACGACGATAACAGAAGATATCAACCACAACGTCTTTCTTGAATTTCTGACGGAATTCGGTCGCAACGCGCGTCACATGCACAACAGATTCAGGATCATCGCCATTCACATGGAATATCGGCGCATCCAACATCTTCGCCACATCCGTACAATACGGACCCGAGCGAGAGAATTTCGGCATCGTTGTAAAGCCGATCTGGTTGTTAATGACAATATGAACCGTACCACCGACGCGATAGCCGGGAAGCTCTGAAATCATAAATGTTTCGGCGATAATGCCCTGCCCCGCAAAGGCCGCGTCACCATGCAAAAGAAGCGGTAGAACTTGCTCTGCTTCTTTATCATCACGCTGAACCTGCTTTGCGC
>CAZLTT010000164.1:0-1325 GCA_964562515.1 uncultured Micavibrio sp. | reverse complement strand
GGTATTTCACGTCACCCGAACCAAGAACATCATCAGGTGTCGAAGATTGCCCCTGAAAGTCCGCAAACATGGTTGTGAACGGCTTACCCATAACATTGGCAAGAACGTTCAAACGACCACGGTGGGCCATACCAATCACAATTTCTTTCAGGCCTAACTGACCACCGCGCTTCATAATTTGTTCAATCGCAGGGATCAGGGCTTCACCACCATCAACACCAAAACGCTTGGTTCCTGTGTGCTTTTTGTGAAGGTAATTTTCAAAGCCTTCGGCCGCGGTCAAACGCTCAAGAATGGCTTTCTTCCCTTCCGGCGTAAAGTCGGTCTTGTTGCGATCTTCCTCAATACGTGCCTGAATCCATTTACGCTCTTCCGGATCACTCAGGTGCATATATTCAACACCGACTGTGCCTGCATAAATCTCTTTCAATGCAGCTACGATTTCACGCAATGTGGCGTATTCCATGCCCATCATGCCATCGATATAAATTTTACGGTCGTAATCCGCACTGGTGAACCCGTAATATTCGGGATACAGCTCCGGGTGATCGCCAATTTGCTTCATGCCAAGCGGATCTAGGTTTGCCAAAAAGTGCCCGCGAAAACGATAGGCACGGATCATCATCAATGCGCGAATAGAATCCTTGGCCGCCTGCACCGCATCAGCCGAGCTTGTCGCACCCTTCTTTGCTTTACGGTCATTCGCCGCGCCTGTGGCATCGGCCAACAAACCATCAGCAGGCGCAATCGCCGCGCTTCCGAAGCTACGTTTATCTTTTGCATTCTCATCCGGTGTCCAGCTAGCGCCGCTAAGCTCTTTCAAAAACGCCGTTTCGTTATCATTCAGATCACCGAAAAAATCATTCCAGCTCTGATCAACATTCGCAGGATTCTTTAAATACTGCGTGTAAAGATGTGCAATATATTCCGCGTTAACACCACTTAAAAAGCTCTCGTCCATTTGAGTTGTAGCCATGATTAAAAAACCTTTTGTTTATGATTACTCTTTTTTGAATTTAGATTAGATATGTTTATGCCGCACGTTTCAGGGCAGATGCAACCGTCGCAATCGCAGAATCCTCTGCCGCGCTTACATTCATCGGATGTGCAGAATCATCAACGGATATACTGGTGACAGCTGCAACGATTTTACCGAAAAACCCCTTTTCGTCTTCCTGCTCTTCCCCGAACTCACCATAGGCCTGCGCAACAGAGGTCGCGACTTCAAGGGTCATTTTGATATAATCTTTGACTTCTTCTTTGCCTGCTTGGGTTTTCAAAGACACGATTGCTTGCTCGCACAAAGGCTCAATATTAAATACGCG
>CAZLTT010000163.1:0-1911 GCA_964562515.1 uncultured Micavibrio sp. | reverse complement strand
ACGAATGGAATGAATTCAATATCCATGAATTTTTGTGTCTTGCCGAACTCATCCTCGGCCATGACGTGTGGTTCGAGCACAGGTGGGTATAGATTGCTTTGCCAACCATTGAAAAGGTACGGAAACCGGTGGCGCAGGTCTTCGAACGTTTCCAAATCGCTGAAGAACGGAACCATCTTTTCGTTGCGGTATTTAATCAGGCGCAGCTCATCTATGCCGTTCACATGATCACTATGCGCATGCGTGAAAAACGCACCATCCAGATGATTGATATCCTCGCGGTTGATCTGTGTCCTGAAATCAGGGCCCGTATCTATAACGATGCACGTGTCTTTGTATTTGATATAGATGCTGGAGCGTGTACGTGCGTTTTTCGGATCATTCGGGTCGCATTTACCCCAAAAGTTTCCGATCGCGGGTACTCCTGTCGAGTTACCGCATCCTAAAACTGTAATTTCCCCGTTGCTCATCGTTTGGCTCTGCTAAATAACGTAAAAAAGTTATCCGTCGTTTGTTTTGCGAATTCCTGCACTTCTGCACCTCGCAGTTGGGCGAGAAACTCCCCCGTATGTTTAACATAGGCCGGTGTGTTCATTTTGCCACGATGCGGTGTTGGTGCAAGGAAAGGTGCGTCAGTTTCCACGAGGATTTTATCGGCCGGAACATCAACAGCAATATCACGAATTTCTTGCGCGTTTTTGAACGTGACCATGCCGGAAAATGAGACATAGAACCCAAGATCCAAACCTGTTTCGGCCAGTTTACGCCCCGAGCTAAAGCTATGCAGGACACCTTTAAGAGGTGTGCCTTTGCCCTCCTCGACCAATATTTGCGCAATATCATCATCTGCATCACGGGCATGCACAACCAGTGGCAGATCGGTTTCTATACAGGCGCGGATATGCTTGCGAAACGATTCAGCCTGCTGATCTCTAGGCGCGAAGTCATAATAATAATCCAGACCGCTTTCGCCGATACCCACGATATTCGGGTCGCTGTTCGCTTTTTCGACCATTTCTTCGAGGCTGACCGCGCGCTCGGCTTCATCACCCGCACTGTGGGGGTGCGTGCCGATGGTACACCAGATTTTATCGTGACCTTGGGCGATTTTTAGCAAAGACGGAAACTCATCAGAGATGCGGCAGCAAATGCTGACCATGGCATCTGTAGCGTCAGCAGCAGCTTCATCCGCTACTGTAAACGGGTCTGCGCCATCAAAGCGTTCGTGGTTTAGGTGACAATGGGAGTCGATCCACATTAGCCTGCGGCCTGCTGCGCTTCTGGCTCGTCAACGATACGCGGGAATACACCTTCCGGCTTATCTATCGCCGTACCGGGTTTCAACGCAAAGTCCGCGGATATATTTGCAAACGTACGCTCACTTTCATCGACTTTAAGCTGATCAAGCATCGTTGTGGCTGATGCCGGTGTGACGGGCTGAACGGCAATCGCGAGACAGCGAATAACATCAGCCAGAACATACAGCACCGTTTCCATACGTTTTGGGTCTTCTTTTTTCAAAACCCACGGTGCTTGTTCATCAATGTAAGCGTTAGCATCCGCCACCACGCGCCAGATTGCTTCTAGCATGCGGTGCATTTTGAAGTCATGCGCCGCTTTTTGCATTTCGGGAAGCATCTCTTTGTACGCTTTATCGAATAATGCCTTGTCTTCATTGGTGAATTCCTGTGGCTCAGGATATGCACCGTCACAGTTCTTATGGATCATCGACAATGTACGTTGCGCCAGATTACCCAAACCGTTGGCAAGGTCGGCGTTAATGCGTGTAATTGCTTGCTGATGGCTGAAATTACCATCCTGCCCGTGCGGAATTTCACGCATCAGGAAGTAACGGATTTGATCGAGACCGTAAGTTTCAACAAGCCCGTCAGGAGACAAGACATTCCCGAT
>CAZLTT010000162.1:0-1927 GCA_964562515.1 uncultured Micavibrio sp. | reverse complement strand
GTTGGCGAACGCAGGGCAAATTTCTTTGGCTTTCGATGTTTCGAAACAGGCGATGGCGACCCTTCGTGGCATCGCGAGCCGTGAAGCCCTAGGTTGCTTGCTGGGTACAGAAATCAATCGACCATTGCTTCGTACGATCCGAGAGTGGCACGGCATCGTTTCTAGCGCCGCACTTCAGGGCGCGGGAGCTACAGTGGAGATTGAAAGGGAAATCGCAGATGAGGTGTTCGGGCTAATACAGTCTCAAGAAGCCGACCGAGTAGGTGCCTCCTCTCTCCGCGCCGCCCTGCGAAACCAAGCTGGAATACGCGACACACTGATAGAATATGAAAGCCTGCAAGGTGAAAAGTGTGAGTTGGAAGCCGAACTGACGTCTTTGGCGTCACGCCAGAACTCATCCCCAGGTGCCGTCGCATCCCTTTTTGACATGATTGAAGAGAAGGAAGCTCAGCTGGCGGAACTTGCAGCCGAGCTTGATCCCGTCGCGCGAGCACTTTTGACGGGAGGGCGAGCAACACTTTCGAGAGACGACCTCGGCAGACTCCTCACTGAAGGCGAAGCAATCCTTGGATTTCAATTCGGAGAACACTTCAGCGTCGCAAGCTTCACACTGAAGCAAAACGACAAGATAACGACTGCCACGATTCCGCTTCCGGACGCGTCTTTTGACCGCTTGGATGAACTGGTGTCGTTGATGCTGTCAGACGTCGAAATACGACCCAATCTCGGTACCTCAGCAATTGAGTTATCACAGCGCCTACGTTTGCAGGAGATCACAGCGCTATTATCTCAGGCTGAACACGTGTTTGTTGTGGCCGACGGTCCGCTTTTGCGCCTACCCTCCCACCTCCTCCCGATTGCGGAGCGGCGTCTGGGCGAATTCGCATCAACTTCTTCGCTACCGTCAACTTGGGCGTTCGCGCTTAGGCGAGAACTCCGATCGACGGAAACGCGGAAACGCAGTCTTTATGGTATCGGAGACCCGTTACTCTTTAGTGTTCCATGTGACTTGATCGATCACCACGACAAGGATCATCCTCACAGGGACATTATGTGCCTTGGTATCCCAGGGGGCTTGTCTACACTTCTGCAAGAAGCTCAATCCGCGCTCAGTGGGCCTCCACCGCTGCTTAGAAGCAATGCTACACTGGACGCCGTCCGCGGCGAAGAACCAACTCAAGCTGGAGTGCTTCTTTTTGGCACACACGGTGTTGTACCAGGTACTGGTGAAGTCGAAGGATTAGTTGAACCAGCCCTCGTACTTTCACCGAACAGGGACGATGCTGCAGAAGATGGTCTACTTCGAGCGAGCGAGATATCGCGCATGTCCTGGGACAATAGTTGGCTTGCGATATTGGCTGCTTGTAGGACCGGCACTCCGAGTACGAATGAAGTCTCAGATGGTCTAGCAGGATTTGCGCTCGCCTTTACTAGCGCGGGGGTGGAAGCGTTATTGGTCACACAATGGGCTGTGCCGGCGGATCCTGCGAGCGAAGTTGTTTTGTCCACACTGAAGGCAATGGCAGCTGATGCAGAACTAACTCTTACCGCCGCCCTTGAGCAGGCGATGCAAGAACAAAAAATAAAAACACCAACGCTTGCGGACTGGTCTGCTTTTACGATCCTTGGAGACGGAAACGTTACAATGCCGATCAACTAACACTGCATTTCACCGCCGTAAGATTATCAGATCAAGCTCATATGAATGAATTGCCCAGACTAAACTAGTTGTAGTTTTTCCATACGCGCGAGGTCGGACGTTTCCAATGCTGTTCGGCGACATTGAGTACCACTACCGTTACCAATTCATCGCACAAATGATGGCTTGCCCGTAAATTACGAAATTTTTAGTTGTCAGCCCATGTTAGAGCTGCGGTGCAAACTGGACTTGTCACGGTTTGATGCCGCTCCTTTGATAGCATTTATT
>CAZLTT010000161.1:0-1955 GCA_964562515.1 uncultured Micavibrio sp. | reverse complement strand
AGAATAAGCGAGGTGCTCGTAAAGCTATCTATAATTCCACTCAGTTTACCGATCATGATGTTTAGTCCGTCAGGTAGAAGTCGATAGTTGTAACGACCCGAACGTCTTTTTCGATTTTATCGGAGTCCGAATATTCGCTGCCGACATCGCGGATAAAGAAGCTGCCTTGGCGGGCGCTGCGAATAGAGCCAACCTTTACACCTGCGTTCGATGCAAATTCATTAGCGGCAATACGGGCGTTCTGTGTTGCTTCGCGCAGCATCTCCGGCTTAATTGCGTTCAGGCCGTTGAAATAGTATTTCGGCGGGGTGTTCTGGATATTAATGCCTTCGGCGATCAGTTTATTGACCGTTCCGCGCACCTTTTCGATCTGGCGAACTTTGTCGGTTTCGACATTCACTGAGCCGGCCAGAATGTGTTTCTGATCGACGAGTTGTTGGTTGTCGTCGCGGTATTCCTGATAGCGGTAATCAATGACACCGATTTTAATTTCATCATCGTTGAAGCCGTTTTCTTTCAACAAATCAATGATGGTCTGTTGGTCATTTTCAGCTCTTTTGTATAAAGCCGCTACGTTCGATTGAGAGCCGCCCGCCAGATCAAAACGCAAAGTCCAGTTCGCAGTATCGGCCTCGACACGGCGTTCAGCCAACCCCTTTGCCTCCGCAGTGTTAACCGCGACTTTGGCGTTGTACATCATTTGGCCGACGAAATAACCGCTCGCCGCCAAGCCAAGGGCGATAAACAGCCCGACCAGAATTATTCCACCGGATTTATTGCTGTCGCTCATAGTGCTCTCCATTTTTTATGAACCAACCGGAAGATTGGCGTGTCCCGAGCCTAAGCAACCCGAGGTGTGATCTTTAAAGGTCTATAATGCGCGTGTGTGATGGCCACGGCAAGCGCGTCAGCCTCATCTGCGCCGATTGCTCCACAGGCGGGAAGCAAGGTTCGGATCATCAAACCAACCTGCTCTTTCGCGGCATGTCCCGTACCGACAACAGATTTTTTGATTTTGTTGGCGGAATATTCCGCCGTAGGAATTCCATACAGCGCCGGAACGGCCAATAAGACACCGCGCGCCTGCCCGAGTTTGAGGGCACTCGCAGGGTTTTTGTTCACAAAGGTTTCTTCGACAGCGGCCGCATCGGGCATCTGAGCCTTGATAACATCGGCCAGTTGTTCGTGAAGAGAAGCCAGACGGTTTGCCAGAGGCGCTTTTGGATCGGAATTAATCAAGCCACAGTCAACAAAAGCGAGTTTCGAGCCTTCGCTTGAGACTATTCCCCATCCTGTTTTTTGTAAGCCCGGATCAATTCCTAGAATTTTCATAGATTCAGGATAACAGAAACACAGAACGAAACAAGAACAATATTCTCAAGGGCCGCGTTTAGCCCTCTGCCATGATTTTTTCCATGATTTCGTCGGAGGCTTCGAAGTTCGCGGTGACGTTTTGAACATCTTCACTTTCTTCCAAGGCGTCGACTAGCTTGACGATTGTTCTGGCCGTATCTTCATCTACGTCGGATGTGACGTTTGGCTTCCAGATCAGACCTTGGCGCTCCGGTTCACCAAATTTGGCTTCAAGCGCGTCGCGTACGCCCGCGAAGTCATCGACCTCGCACAGAATAACGTGATATTCATCATCGCTCTCAACATCTGATGCGCCTGCCTCCAATGCGGCTTCGAACATCGAGTCTGCATCGGCTTTTTCAGCGGGGAATACAACCTCACCCTTTCGGTCGAACATGAAGTTCACTGAGCCTGTCTCACCCAAATTTCCGTTACCTTTGGAAAAGATAGATCGGACCTCGGCAGCTGTACGGTTACGGTTGTCACTTAGGCACTCGACGATAATCGCAACACCGCCCGGGCCATAGCCTTCATAACGGATTTCCTCATAGTCTTCACCGTCACCAGCTGTGCCTGAGCCTTTTTGAATGTTCTTTTCAATA
>CAZLTT010000160.1:0-2084 GCA_964562515.1 uncultured Micavibrio sp. | reverse complement strand
ACTCAGTATTTCCCTGTTGCACAGTACTAACCATGTATTGTCATAAAAATCAACACTTAAGTCATTTAGAACAAGTTGAAAGCAAAGAAATGTAACGTGGCGGCCCGAAACCACGAATGCTATAATATAAATATGAGAAACTTTGTACTTTGCTTTGTTATGACACTGTTTTTCGTCAATACCCTTGCGGTTTCGGCGTGGTCTGCGCCATGCATGAAGCAATCTGGCATAGAGTTTTCACAAGATATGACCGCAAATATGGACGGTGAAACACCGTGCCATGAGGAGCAAAAATCGTCTCAGGATCATTGTAAAGGCCTGTGCTTATGCTTCCACGCCACAATCCACCAGACCCCTGTTTTAAACACTCTGGCGATTTCTCACCCCGACATTTCCAAGGAACGCATAGCCGCTCTGGATGATGATGCGGCATCACTTTCCTCTTCCCCTGCCTTACGGCCACCAATACACACCTCCTGATCAATTGCGCCCTTAACGGGCTTGGAGTGCTTCTCAAGCACTAAACCAATGCATTGATAGGAGAATTATCATGCGAGTTTTGTTACTCACCCTTCTTGGAATGGGGTTAATCATTCCAACAGCAGACGCGCGCCCCGTCTCATATCCCGGCGGGTGGACGCTGATGCTGATGAATAATGGCGATGTAAACTCCGCGCACGCCCATTATTCACCGACAGCGAAAACGTCGGTTGGTTATAAATTTGAATATTGGCGCGATCGTGACTTTACGCTCAACGCCGTTCAAATGAACAACCTGCTTAAACGTTGGAACGAAAAAGACAGTCAGGCCAACCTGTATCTAAAATCCGGTGTCGGCATTGCCCATAGCAATGGCGGCCCGAAAGATGGTGAAACATCTGCCGCCGGGTTTACAGGGATCGCGGCTGACTGGGAAAACCGTCGTTTTTTTACTTCATATGAAAACCGCTACACCGAAGCCGGTGAGATTGATGATTTTTTCATGCAGTCCGCACGCGTCAGTTGGGCGCCTTATGAAGGTGATTATGGCGATGTTCACACGTGGATCATGCTTCAGGCAGAGCACACGCCCGAAAGTGAACATAACTTCACCGTCACCCCCCTCGTCCGCGTCTTCAAAGATGTACACCTCTTCGAAGCGGGGATGAGTACACGCGGTGAAGTGCTCTTTAACTACGTTTTTCGTTATTAATTGAAAGGAATAAAAACCATGAAAAAATTTGTACTTATACTGATCGCGACATTCGTCATCTCCTCAAACCCTGCGCTTGCCAGTCACGGCGCGACATTGCCCGACAACACTGTCGAAGTCGAAGTAAACGGCCTCGTCTGTGATTTTTGCGCAAGAGCACTTGAGAAAGTGTTCGGCAAGCAAGAGGAAGTGTCCGACATCACGGTCGATCTGGATACAAAACACATCACGATCACCTTTATTGAAGGACAAAGCATCGATGATGAAACCATTAAAAGCCTAATCGCCGATTCAGGTTATGACGTGCGGGGCATTCACCGTGCGGAATGATCTCTACAAACAGACCATCTTGCCGACGCTGAGTTTATTTACCAGCGTCGGTACCCTGCTTTGCTGTGCGTTACCGGCCTTACTGGTGACGCTCGGCATGGGCGCTGCATTGGCGGGCTTTATATCAACCGTACCGTGGATCACCGCTATCTCGGAATATAAAAAGCTCGTCTTTGCGATCTCCGGCGTAATGCTCGCCTTGGCCGCATTTATGCAGTGGCGGGCAAGAAACGCCCCCTGCCCTGCAGACCCTGCTCAAGCAAAGGCCTGCAACAGGCTGAGGCTCGCAAGCAAAATCATCCTTGGTTTTTCAATAATGATTTACCTGATCGGGTTCTTCTTCGCGTTTCTGGCGGCAGATATCTTTTACGGATAAAACCAAAGCCTGAAATTTTAGTTTTGCCGCCCTATTGACTTCGGCTAGATAAATCCATGAAGAATAGCCTTGTCCTACGCACCGGAAACTTCTGCCCCTCGGTTATGGCAGAAGCATTGATCAACGCTCCGGGCTTTTGATGACGCATTCATAAGCCTTAAAGAACGTATAGAGAAAGAATTACTA
>CAZLTT010000159.1:0-2163 GCA_964562515.1 uncultured Micavibrio sp. | reverse complement strand
GGCCATAATACACGAATACAAATGTGGCTTTACAGCAAATAGCTTTGAGCCAAAAGATACGGCTGCATTGCTTAACCAGATCACGTATGAGGATATTGTAAACGCAAAATCGCAAAGCCATAAAGCCGCACAGGAGCTTTGCTATGAGAAACAATCCGAAGTTCTGACTTCCTTGGTGGAAGCTGCCTAACAGTTCGACTTTATAAACGCTAAAGTCTGCTCCGAGCGAGCATACCAACTATGACTTTTTTGGATAAGAACAGATGCTTTGCTGCCCTGCTTTTTTACAATCGCAGGATTCTCCGCAACCTCCCTTACCACTTTCGCAAGAGACCCAGCATCATCTAGAGGGATTACTACCCCACAGTCATTCTCTTCAACCAATTCCTTTTGCCCCGGTAAATCCGTAACAATGGCTGGAATACCACAGGCAAGGGTCTCGTATAGTTTAAGGGGCAAAACCCCCGTCGATGAACGGCTATCGGGATTGTTGATGATGACCAAACCAGCCAAAGCATTGGCGACATAGGGGGCTATCTCTTTATAAGGTTTGCGCCCCATGAACACGATGCGGTCAGTCTGTTTTGCGTGCTCGGTAACCTTTGGCGTTTCCTGCCCGTCACCAATAATAACGAGCTTCACTTCATCGGGCCATTCATCCGACGTTACAGCATCCAGCATAATCGGTACGCCATGCCAGCGGGTTAGCCCGCCAAAGAACACAACATACTTTTCGGGTGCATCATCAGGTTTCGATAAGTTTGGTTTGAATCGGTCCGTGTTCGCGCCGTTAGAAATGAAGATGCAGTCACTCCGCTCTGTCTCTTTATTCGCCCATTGTTGTAACTCGGTTGTTACCGCAATGAGGCCCGTTGCCCATTTATACTGAAGGCGTTGCATAGGAATAAGGACCGAACGGAACTTGTTCAGTGAAGGATGCGTTACGAACACATCCTCATACGGGCCGTTAATTTCATGAAATACCGGAATACCAAACAGTTTCGCCATGATTGCAGACGGAAACGCCAAATAGTGCGCGCGCACATAAAGCACGCTTCCTCGTTGCCATGCGAGCCAGATTTTGATCTGCATCCAGAGCGCGTGTAATAAACGCATTACAAGGTTTGGGGAGGTTGGCTTCGACGTATATGAGGGCTGGTGCAGAGTGACCTCTACGTCCTGTTTTTTCAAGCCATTGATGATTTCATGAACGTGCACATAGCTTGCCTGCCCTTCTCTTGGTGCTTCCAGTGTCAGGTAGACGAGTTTCATGAGGCCTCAATGTCTTACGAGAGCGCCTTACGAACGGTCTCGATAATGTAATCCTGTGTGTCCGTTTCAAGATACGGGTGCATCGGCAGGCTGATTACTGATTTTGCCAGCGCTTCGGATACGGCCGTACCTCTACTCACCGTTGGGAAATGCTTGTAGCCTGTCTGCTCTGAAAGCGGGATCGGATAGTACACAGCCGTTGGCACGCCAGCGGCCTTACACGTCGCAGAGAATTCATCACGGTCAGTGCCTTGCGGCAAAACCAAGGTGTATTGCGCCCATGCACTGCTCGCGCCATCAATCAATTCCGGAACTTTTACAACGTCTTTCAGCGCTTCGTTATATCTGCTTGCGACCGCATCCCGTGCCTTCAATTCGTCAGGGAAAATTTTGAGTTTTTCGATCAGGATAGCGGCCTGAACAGTATCAAGACGGGCATTCATACCGATGCGAACATTGTCGTATTTATAGCCGCCTTTGCCGTGCACGCGGACGCTCTGCAACAGCTCTGCCAATTCTTCATCGTCGGTAAAAAGCGCACCGCCATCACCGTAACAGCCCAAAGGTTTAGCAGGAAAAAAGCTTGTTGATGTCGCGAGTCCCCACTGACCAACATTTTTATCAGCTAAACGTCCGCCAAAGCTTTGCGCAGCATCCGACATCACCCACATGTCATGATCTTCCGCAATAGAGCACAGAGCAGGATAGTCAGCAGGCTGACCGAACAAATCCACGGGAATAACACCCGCAGGGTTCAAGCCAGCCGCCTTAGCGTCGGCTATAGCCTGTTCGAGAGACGCGGGATCCATGTTGAATGAATCTTCGAGCACATCAACGAAATAGGCCGTTGCACCCACCCATGCGACAACTTCAGCCGTCGCGACGAAAGTG
>CAZLTT010000158.1:0-2168 GCA_964562515.1 uncultured Micavibrio sp. | reverse complement strand
TATCGGCCAACACAGAAATGGTAGTCTCAGACAGGTTTTAACAAAGAATGGCGAGCTGGCTCTCACACGTATGAGCCCGATGTCAGAAAGTGATGAAAACCCCGAGGTTTGGGCGCAAGAGCTGAATAATGAATTTAAGTCTACAATGAGCTATCTAACGCGTTTTGGTTATGACCAGGATGACGGATTGGATGTCTTTGTTATGGCGAATCCCGCTCCGGGTGAGGCTCTTCGCGCGCTCATAGATGTTGAGTGTGATTTGCATGTCATGACTGTAAACGAGGCGGCGCAGACGCTAGGTGTTGCGATCGGTCAGCAAAGTGACGCGCGTTACGCTGATGCTCTTCATGTTGCGTGGATTGGTCGTAAGGGTCGCTTCGTTTTGCCGATGAAGGCAGCTGAAGTTGATGAAGTTTCGCGCCCAAGGCAGATTGCTATGGGTGCGGCAGCACTGCTATTCGCGGGGGCGGCTTTTCTAGCCTATCAAAACGCGGTGAACTATTCGGCTCTGTCTTCTAATATTGAAGAGATCAACACGTTTAAAAGACAAAAAGCCCAATTGGATGCGCAGTTCGAGCGCGAAGTTCAAAGGCTTGCTGAGGTGGGTTTTGACGCCAAACTCGTTCAGGGCTCGTTAGCAGTCTATGACGAATTCGAGAAAGAGAAAATTGAAATTCTTGATCTGGTCAAAGCGGTTGGTCGAGCGTTAGGCAATGATTTGCGTCTAGATAAGATGGAGTTGGAGCGCGCAGAGAAAAGTGCTGCCGAAAATTTGTTTCAAGTTGGTGGGGCTTTTAATGACGGGCCTAAAAAAGAGCCGCTTTTTAATGCGCGTTTAACAATGACCTATCCATCGACGGCCGATGTGGACGCGGGTAACCGTGAAGTTGCGCTGTTAAGAAACAGAATTGAATCATTGATGCCTAATAACAAAGTTGAGGTTGTAAAAGAGCTTCAAGACTTCAGTTACCAAGAGGGTATCGTTGTTGAGGCTGGCGACGTAGAAACCCAAAATGCGCAGCAAGATTTTGTCGCCGAGATAGTAATCACAGGGATGATTGAACGATGATTAGTGTTCTAGGAATAAAGCGCGTGATTGTGCTGGCCGTTTTGGTCGGGGTTAACGCTTTGTTGGCTGCGAGTGCTTACCTGTATCTTGCGCCCGAGATTGTCAAAAAAGAGCGCGAGATGCGTGGTATTAGGGGCGAAGTTTCTACTTTACGGAGCGATATCGACCGCATGCAGGTCGAGTTTGAGCAGTTGGAAGATCAAAAAGAAGAATTTGAACTTCTCGCTGGTGATGGTTTTTTACGGGACCAAAATCGCCGCATGGCCGAACAGGTCTTTAACCAGATACAGAGACGCTCTGGCGTTAGCAAGGCTATTGCAAGTGTTGATAAAGGTCGTCTTGAAGATAATGAAGAAGCTCAAAAGGCAGGGCACAAAATTTTGATAAGTCCAATGGAGGTTACAATTGAGGCCGTGGACGATATCGATATCTATAATTACCTGCATTTGGTCGAAAACTATTTCCCAGGCTATGTAACAATTGAAGGTGTGTCTATTCGTCGTGATGCAAATGTAACTGGAGCGGTTTTGCAGTCAATTGCGAGTGGAAGCAACCCGGCGCTTGTGGGGGCCGATATTCGGATGTCTTGGAAGACTCTAATCTCGGAAGATAAAATTCTTAGCGGGGAGGGTGAGTGATGAATTTCAAATTATTCTTTGCCGCATTATGCCTTTCTATTTTTACCCTTGTAGGGCAGGGAGCATTTGTTCAGGCGCAAAACCTTGACGGAAACTCAGCAGAACAGCCTGCCCCGTCAGTAGGTGTTGATCAGCCAGCACCTAACAATGATGCGAGAGTCCAGGAAACATTCGCTGTGCAGAAACCATTGTTCAATCCAGCCGAATACAAATCTATTTTGTATACATCATGGGAGCAGGATGCGATTGCATTGGCGAGGCGCGCTTTCAATAAAGGTGAAGGCTATAACCGAGGTGCATCCGAGTTAGAGATTCAAAAATCGCAACGTCGTCAGGATTTAACCGAGAAAATCAAACCACCTCCGGAGGAGCGCGAAATTCGCTTGGCGGGGATACTCTATGACAGTGGTGACCGTTGGACGATATGGCTTAATGAGGAACGCGTAACGCCGGATGCTGTG
>CAZLTT010000157.1:0-2243 GCA_964562515.1 uncultured Micavibrio sp. | reverse complement strand
GAGAATCTGAACTCTCATTACATCAATGAATCTGATACACAGCGCCTAATTGACCTGTCTATGAAGTTTTATGAGGAGCGTCACAACGTCACACCCGACGCAGAGGCGCAAAAACGGATCATAGCAGCCGGCGATGAGTTAAAGTCGCGTGCAAAGACATTGCTCCAGTTTGTTGATGAATCAGTATTTTTTGCAAAAATATCACCGTTCTCCTTTGATGAAAAAGCGTCCCAATTACTGGATCAAGACGGCTTGGCTATTCTCGCGTTACTGAAGGGAAAACTCGAAACGCTTGATGATTTCAGTAACGACAATATCCAAAGCGCCTGCAAAGACGTCGCTACCGAACATAAAGAAGGAAAATTGGGCAAAGTCGCTATGCCGCTGCGGGCAGCATTAACCGGAACAACCGTATCTCCGTCGATTTTCCATGCTGCTGAAATACTTGGCAAAAACGAAGTTATCACACGTATAGATGCAGCCTTGAAACAGGGTTGATTGCTCCCCAAACTCCTCTACAATGCTAGCAGCATAAATTACAGGATAAGGGATACCATAATGGCCAAAGAGGCAGTTCAATCCGATCAAAAAACCTTCACTCTGACGAATGATGAAACCGGCGAAAGCATGACATTGCCTGTACATGAAGGTACGGCAGGCCCGCCCGTAATTGACGTTCGCAGACTGTATGCCGAAACGGGTCACTTCACCTTCGACCCGAGCTTTACCTCAACCGGCAGCTGCAAATCCCGCCTGACCTTCATCGATGGTGAAGAAGGCGTCCTGATGCATCGCGGCTACACAATTGAAGAGCTGGCCGAGCACAGCACATTCCTTGAGGTCGCGTACCTGCTACTTTACGGCGATCTTCCTAACGAAGGGCAAATGTCCGAGTTCGATCACAACATCACATACCACACGATGGTTCACGAGCAGATTAACTACTTCTTCCGTGGTTTCCGTCGTGACGCGCACCCGATGGCGATTATGTGTGGTGTTGTCGGCGCACTATCCGCGTTCTACCACGACTCTCTTGATATCTGGGATCCTGAACAACGCGAAATCTCCGCTCACCGTTTGATTGCCAAGATCCCTACTCTGGCTGCGATGACTTACAAATACACAATGGGTCAGCCATTTATGTATCCGCGTAACGACTTAAGCTTCTCCGAGAACTTCCTCTACATGTGCTTTGGTCTACCGCCAGAGCCATACAAGGTTAATCCGATCCTATCAAATGCGATGGATAAGATTTTGATCCTTCATGCGGACCATGAACAAAACGCATCGACGTCGACTGTACGTCTTGCCGGCTCATCTCAAGCCAATCCGTTTGCCTGCATCTCATCCGGTATCACCTCCCTTTGGGGCCCTGCCCATGGTGGTGCAAACCAGGCTGTTCTCGAGATGCTTGATGAAATCGGCGATGTTAAGAACATCCCTGAATACATCAAACGCGCAAAAGACAAAGACGATCCGTTCCGCCTTATGGGCTTCGGGCACCGCGTTTATAAAAACTTCGACCCGCGCGCAGGCGTACTCAAAAAAGCATGCGACGAAGTTCTTGATGACCTCGGTGTTGATGATCCGCGTCTGGAATTGGCCATGGAGCTTGAGCGCATCGCCTTGGAAGACGAATATTTCGTCGATCGCAAGCTGTTCCCGAACGTCGACTTCTATTCCGGTATTATCCTGAAAGCCATGGGCTTCCCAACAGATATGTTCACCGTTCTGTTTGCGGTAGCAAGAACCGTCGGCTGGATTTCACAGTGGAAAGAAATGATCGAAGAGCCTGCGCTGCGTATCGGCCGCCCAAGACAGCTTTACACAGGCCCGGCACAGCGTCCTTACATACCGATCAATAAGCGTAAATAGAATTAAAGGTTTAAGACAAACTCTGCAGCTGCTTTAGAAGGCATCGCGCCCACAGGTAGCTGCAGTTTTTCATTCAGCCTCTTGAACGCCTCATGCTGCTTTTGGCGCTCTTCCTCAAACTTATAAAGCTTGAGAACGCCACGAGCGAGCTGCTGTACATTACAACGCCCCTGCAAATATTCTGGAACAACCTCTTCCTCCAGAAGAATATTCGCCAAATGCACGTTCTTAACCTTAATCATAGATTTCACAATGGCGGCCGTCATCGCATTGGCCTTGTAACCTATAATGTGCGGCACATCCATATACGCTAGCTCCAGACCAACCGTACCTGATACCGCCATGGCTGAATCACAAGCCCTGAACGC
>CAZLTT010000156.1:0-2317 GCA_964562515.1 uncultured Micavibrio sp. | reverse complement strand
GTAATGTTGGTTTCGGCAAAAAGCATGATGCCCAGTATGAAATGATGATCGAGAAGGCCGTTGAGTATAACAAGGCTGTTCGTATCGGGGTGAACTGGGGTTCTCTTGATGCTGCGCTCGCGACCAAGTTGATGGATGAAAATGCAGAACGCGACGAGCCTTGGGAGGCCGATGCTGTGATGCGTGAAACGCTTGTTCAATCCGCGCTCATCAGTGCGCGAAAGGCCGAAGAAATCGGATTGCGTAAAGACCAGATTATTTTGTCAGCAAAAGTTAGCCGTGTGCAGGATTTGATTGCGGTGTACCGCGCATTGGCAGAGCGCAGCGATTATGCGCTCCATCTTGGGTTAACCGAAGCCGGTATGGGATCGAAGGGCATTGTCGCGACGGCTTTGGGCGAGGGGATTCTTTTACAGGATGGTATCGGGGATACAATCCGTGCTTCGCTGACGCCAGAGCCGGGCGGAGATAGAACTTTAGAGGTTAAAGTCTGTAAGGAGATCCTTCAGGCCCTCGGGATGCGTTCGTTTACACCAGAGGTGGCGGCATGTCCGGGGTGTGGGCGCACAACGTCTACATTCTTTCAGGAACTCGCGCAGGATATTCAGCGTTATCTGGATGTTAAAATGCCGGTCTGGAAGTCGGAGTATCCCGGGGTTGAAACGCTGAAGGTCGCTGTTATGGGCTGCATTGTTAATGGTCCGGGTGAATCCAAGCATGCTGACATTGGTATTTCGCTGCCCGGTACAGGTGAGAGCCCTGTTGCGCCGGTGTTTGTTGATGGCAAAAAGGCTCATACCTTACGCGGAGACAATATTGCTGCCGAATTCCAGACTTTGGTCGAAGAGTATATCGAGAAACGCTATGGACAGGAGAAAGATGCCGCATGAAGCTCAAGAATGACAAATTACTGAACGGTCATGCGTATATAAATGGCAAGTGGCATAAAGGCGAAAAAAGCTTTGCTGTTTGTAATCCTGCGAATGGAGAGGACGTCGCACAGGCAACAGCATGTGCTGCTGATGATGCTGTGGAGGCAATCAATGCAGCGGAAAATGCATTTCCTGAATGGGCTAAACTGACGGGTAAGGCGCGCGGAAAAATCTTGCGTAAGTGGCACGATCTTATTCTTGAAAATTTGGAAGACCTTGCGCAGATCTTGACGGCTGAGCAAGGTAAGCCCTTGGCAGAATCTCGCGGAGAGATCGCTTATGGCGCAAGCTTCGTTGAGTGGTACGCCGAGGAAGCCAAGCGAACCTATGGCGATATTATTCCCCAAACGAATGACGGGCAGCGCATTTTTGTGCAGAAACAGCCAATCGGTGTTTGCGCCCTGATTACGCCTTGGAATTTCCCGAATGCGATGATCACCCGTAAGGCCGCGCCTGCTATGGCCGCGGGATGTACGGTTGTTATTAAGCCGGCCGAAGATACACCTTTGTCGGCCACGGCTTTGGCTGTGCTTGCCGAAGAAGCAGGAATTCCCAAAGGTGTGTTTAATGTTGTGCCGACGAATGAGGCCGCTGATATCGGTAAGGCATTATGTGATGATGACCGCGTTCGCAAGCTATCCTTCACAGGGTCAACCGAGGTCGGGCGTATTCTGATGAAGCAATGTGCCGATACGATCAAGAAGGTTTCTTTTGAGCTTGGTGGGAATGCGCCGTTTATCGTGTTTGATGATGCAGATATCGATGAAGCGGTAAAAGGCGCGATTGCCTGTAAGTTCAGAAACGCAGGCCAGACTTGCGTGTGCGCGAACCGTATTTATGTGCAGAACGGCGTATACGATATTTTTGCGGATAAATTTGCCAAGGCCGTGGAAGCGCTGACCGTTGGGCATGGTGATGAAGATGGTGTCGATATCGGGCCTTTGATTAATGAAGCGGCGATCGAAAAAGTCGAAGACCATATTGAGAATGCAACAACGCACGGGGCTGCCGTCATGGTTGGCGGTAAGGCGCATGATCTGGGGGGGACGTTTTTCCAGCCGACGGTTCTGCGTGATGTTGTGAAAGATATGAAGATTGCATCAGAAGAGACTTTTGGCCCTGTTGCCCCTCTATTCAAATTCAAGGATGAGGAAGAGGTGATCGAGCAGGCCAATAATACAGTTTATGGTCTTGCGTCTTATTTTTACGCCAAGGATATGGCGCGTGTCTGGAGAACGGCTGAGGCGCTTGAGTACGGTATGGTTGCTGTGAACACACCCATTCTGTCGACTGAGGTCGCGCCGTTTGGCGGGGTGAAGCAATCAGGTATCGGCCGAGAAGGTTCCCGTTACGGCATTGATGAATTCATGGAGATGAAATATATT
>CAZLTT010000155.1:0-2485 GCA_964562515.1 uncultured Micavibrio sp. | reverse complement strand
GTTGATGAGAGCGCCAAAATGGATCAAGCGATCCTGACCCTGAGCGAGAAAAACCTTGGTGCGGTTTTGGTTATTAATTCCGAAGGCGTGCTAAAAGGCATGATTACCGACGGCGACTTAAAGCGCCACATGGCTGCAAACCTTATGGAACAAGATGTAACCAAGGTTATGAGCACAACACCGAAAACCATCGAGGCAAGCGCTTTGGCCGTCGAAGCCGTCAATATCATGACCAAAACACCGGGCAAATACATCAGCAGCCTCATTGTCATGGATAACGGCAAATTGAGTGGGATGATCCGCCTGCAAGATTGTATTCAGGCCGGATTACTCTAAAGCTGCTTTAATCATTTGCCTTACAGCCATTACGGGCTATAACGCTAAGAATGAACGACCTTTCATCCGAACATAACACCGCCGCGAGCGGTAATCCGCCGAGCGAGCAGCGCGAAAAGCTTTCCAGCTTGACCGCGCCGGGCGAAAGCAGACGCACGGGTGACGTACAACGCTATTCAAAATTCATCAAATCCTTGAAAATCATCCTGCCACTGATCGCCTTATGCATAGTGGCCGTATTGTTTACATCAAACATGTTTCAGGACGATTTCGTCGCGCCGGAAAATTTGCAGGAAGAAGTCACACCGGTTGCGGGCACAAACAAACTGGTTAACCCCCGCTTTGACAGCGTGGATGATAAAAACCAACCCTATACAATCACCGCGGAAAGCGCCGACCAAAATTTAAAAAGCGAGAAAATCGCCCTTCAAAAACCGCTCGCGGATATCGTGCTGAATTCCGGACAATGGTTGGCAATGAAATCTGAAAAAGGTCTGTTTAACCAAAAAGACCAGACGCTCCAACTCGATGAAAACGTACGTCTGTACCATGACGGCGGCTACCAGTTTTCGATGAATGCGCTCGATATCGACTTGAAAGCAAATACCGCCGTTTCGAACACAGATATCAATGGCCACGGACCGATGGGCACATTACAGGCAAAAGGCATGCAAGCCGACAACGACGCGGAACAATTGGTCTTTGTCGGTCCTGCCAAACTGGTTCTTTATGATTTGGACGACAATAATCTGAGCGAGGTTCTAAAACCGTGAAAAAAGCTGCCCTCCTAACCGCTGCATTAGTCGCTGTAACGACATCAAATGCCGTTGCACAAAACGGCTTAAGCTCTTCGTCGAAAGAACCTTTGGAAATTACCGCCGATGGCTCTTTGGAATGGCTGCGCGGGCAACAGCAACTCGTTGCCAAAAGAAACGCACTGGCGAAACAGGGCGATGCCTCCGTCGCGGGCGAAAAACTTACCGCGCTTTATCGTGAAGGTACGAGCGGACGAAAATTCGAAATCTATCAAGTCCACGCGGACAATAACGTACAGCTGCAATCCCGCGACAGCACTGTAACTGGCGACAATGCAGTTTATAATCTCGACGAAGGTCTGGCGACCATGACGGGCGAAAATCTGAAAATGATTTCCCCCGATCAAACCGTCACTGCCAAAGAAAAGTTTGAATACTGGGTCGAAGACGGCCGCGTAAATGCGCTCGGTAATGCAAAAGTCGTGCGCCCGAAGCCCGAAGGCGGCACAGACACGCTACAGGCTGATAAAATCTCCGCCGTTTTGAAAGAAAACGAAAAAGGCGAACAGGTCCTGCACTCGCTCGAAGCGATCGGCAATGTCATTATCACCACACCAACCGAAGTGGTGACCGGCGCTTACGGTATCTACAAGACCGACACAAACAAGGCCGAGTTGACCGGCGGCGTGAAGATTAAGCGCGGCCCGAACATCCTAGAAGGTGAAAAGGCAATCGTCGATCTCAACACCAATGTCAGCACGCTCTTTGGACAAAACCAAGGCGCAGGTGACGGCCGTGTCAGAGCCGTTCTCTACCCCGACTCGGAATAATTTTCTGGACGTTTCAAGGATTTAGGGTAATTTGGAGATTATGGAATTTTACCTGACATGGCTAAGCTTTTCGACGATCATGCTACTGGCGGTGGCATCCCCCGGTCCTGACTTCGTCATCACCGTCCGCAACGCTGTTCTTCAATCACAAAAAGCGGGCATCTTCACGGCCATCGGCATTGGTTTGGGAATATGCGTACACCTGACCTATTCGATGCTCGGTATCGCCGCACTGATCAGCCAATCTGTCATGCTCTTTAACATCATCAAATATGCCGGTGCGGCCTATCTGATTTTCATCGGCTTTAAGGCCCTGCGTTCAAAAGGCTACGACAATCAAGTCGTCGTCGGTGATGAAGCGGAAAAAGCCCCTAAAATTTCTGACGCCAAGGCTCTGTGGCAGGGCATCATCACCAATACGCTAAACCCGAAAGCAACGATGTTCTTTCTTGCACTGCTGCCGCAATTTATGGGACCTGAAACAGCGATGGCCGATAAAATCGCATTAGGGGCAACGGCCGTGATCATCCCGACATTATGGTTCACGGGTGTCTCGATTGTCCT
>CAZLTT010000154.1:0-2601 GCA_964562515.1 uncultured Micavibrio sp. | reverse complement strand
TAAATCTTTACCTTCCGTTTATAAAAATGCGTTATAACTTAAAAAGCGAAATTCTTTTCACTTCAATCGCTTAATCACTAAATAGGAGAGCATCCTTGGACCTTACGCAGCTACTAGCCTTTACCATGCAAAATGATGCGTCTGACTTGCACTTGGCAGCAGGCAGCCCACCGATTATCCGTTCTAGCGGACAGTTGAAACGGGTAAAGGCCGATCCTTTATCGAGTGAAGATATCAGAACAATGCTGTATTCGGTTATGACTGAAGATCAGCGTGCCGAATACGAAAACAACATGGAAATTGACTTTGCGATCGCCCTTGGCGAAAAAGCACGTTTTCGTGTTAACGGCTTTACTACGCGTCTTGGCTCTTGTGCTGTTTTCCGTACGATCCCGACAGAAGTGCCGACGATGGACCAGCTTGGTTTGCCGCCTGTTATGCGTCGTTTCGCTGAGTTGGAAAAAGGTATTGTGCTCGTAACCGGTCCTACAGGTTCGGGTAAATCTACGACACTTTCTGCGATGATCAATCACATTAACCTGAATATGCCCAAGCATATTTTGACGGTTGAGGATCCGGTTGAATTCTTCCACCAATCCAAGAAAAGTTTGGTTAACCACCGTGAGGTGGGGACGGACACGCATTCCTTCGCGCGCGCGTTGAAAAGTGCGCTGCGTGAGGATCCCGACGTGATTCTGGTTGGTGAGATGCGTGACTATGAAACAATTTCTCTCGCGCTGACCGCGGCTGAAACGGGGCACTTGGTGTTCGGTACGCTGCACTCTAACTCAGCTGCAAAAACGATTGACCGTATTATTGACGTGTTCCCGACGGGGGATAAAGAGATGGTACGTGCTATGATCGCGAGTTCGTTGCAGGGGGTTGTCGCGCAGACGCTACTGAGGCGTGCAGATAAAGGCCGGGTAGGTGCCTTCGAGATTTTGGTTGGTACAAACGCGGTCCGTAACTTGATCCGTGAAAACCAAATTCCTCAGATGTATTCCATGATGCAGACAGGTCAAAGATACGGCATGATCACTATGCAAGATGCGATCGCTGATTTGTTTGAGGCGGGTATTATTGATAAGGATGTTGCCCGTCAGGCGACGTTGGCTGCCGGTGACGAAGAGGATGATGAGGACTACGCTTCTGCTTCTCTTGGTGGCGGTAAGAAAGATGGTGATACGACCATAATCAGCGATCCGACATCATCGGGAAGCAACAGCGAAGAGGGGTACTCATTCTAAAATGACGACCGAAGTACCTGAAATCCTTAATTACCTCATGAAGATGGGGCAGACCGCAGCGAGTGATCTGTATTTGACTGTCGGCTCCAAGCCCTACCTTCGTGTGGATGAAAAAATGGTTCCTGCCGCAGAAGCTGCTCTGACTATTCAGGATATTGAAGGCATTCTGAGTGCTATGCTGACGAATCGCCAAAAGCGGGAATTTGATGGCTCTAATGAGTTGAATACGGCTCTTGATATGGGCGAACACGGGCGTTTTCGTGTGAATGTCATGAAGCAAAGGCAGCAGCCCGCGCTTGTAATTCGCCGCATTGTTTCCGAAATTCCAGATTTCTCGGAGTTGAAACTACCTGATATCCTCGGTTCATTGGCCTTGGAAAAACGGGGCTTGGTTCTTATCACCGGTATCACCGGAAGTGGTAAGTCAACGACCCTTGCATCTATGGTCGATCATAGAAATGCGCAAAAAGAAGGGCACATCATTACAATCGAAGACCCGATTGAATATTATCACGAACATAAAATGTCAGTAGTTACGCAGCGAGAAGTCGGTGTTGATACAGAGTCATTTGCGATCGCGATGAAAAACTCTTTGAGACAGAGACCGGATGTCATTCTGGTCGGCGAGATTCGTGACCGCGAGGTGATGGAACAAGCTTTGACCATCACGGAGACCGGACATTTATGTTTGGCTACAATTCATACAACGAACGCCTATCAGGCGATTGAGCGTATTGTGAACTTCTTCCCGGAGGAATTAGCCGCTCAGGTGCGACTGAATTTGGCGATGAACCTAAAGGCGATTATTTCACAGCGACTGATTGCCGGTGTTGAAGGTAACCTCGTTCCTGCTGTTGAAATCATGCTGAACCAAGGTTTGGTTAGAGACCTTATTCTTAAAGGCGATATCGGTAAAATTAAGGACGTTATGGAGCAGAATACCAATCTTGGTATGCGCACCTTTGATCAAAGCCTGATGGACCTTTATCAGCGCGGGCTTATAAGTAAAGATACGGCGATCACAAACTCTGACAGACCATCTGATCTTAAGATTAAAATACAGCAAGTTGACCTTGCTGCAGATACAGATAAGTTCACAGGAGAAGAAGGTTTACGCAAAATTGACACTTCTCGCATAACCATTGGTGAATAGTCTGAATTTTAGCGTTTCCATCTCTTGCCGCATCCCCCTGCATATGGTTTAATTTTAGTAACGTATCGGCGTTCGTCGATGCATCACTGCTCTTATGAGGTTTTTCATGCTTGTCTTTAACAGATTTCGTTCTTTTGATTTAGGGCATACTTTTAGGTGTTTGCTCGTCATCGGTTTGACGACAGGGGTTGCTGGCTGCGA
>CAZLTT010000153.1:0-2642 GCA_964562515.1 uncultured Micavibrio sp. | reverse complement strand
GGCGACGGTCTTAACGACGCACCCGTTCTGTCTCAAGCGGATGTTTCAATCGCACCTGGAACGGCCATCGATCTGGCCCAGCAAAGTGCAGATATCGTATTTTTGGGCGACAATTTATCGAGCGTTTTTGAGGCTTATGAACTTTCGAAAAAGTCCCAAAAAATGGTGCTGCAAAATTTCACGTTGGCGGTTCTTTATAACATTATCGCCGTGCCGTTGGCCGTGATGGGAATGGTCACCCCTTTAATTGCGGCAATTGCTATGTCAGGATCATCTTTAATCGTTATTGCCAACTCTTTCAGGATAAAATTCTCGTCATGAGCGTCCTAATGTACCTCATTCCTATTGCACTTTTTCTGGGCCTAATTGGCCTCGCAGCCTTTATTTGGACGCTAAAATCGGGGCAGTATGACGATTTAGATGGTGCAGCGCACAGAATTCTTATAGATGATGATGAAAATCGCTCTGACAGTTGACTTTAGTCAATTATGAAGCGGCTCACATACGCAATAATCCCTCTATAGATGATATTCATAGAGAGGATTGAAAAATGAAAAATCTGTCTAAATACGTGCTTATGGCAGGGGTCGCATTTATGGCCACCGGGCAGGCAGCATATGCCGATGACTGGAGCGATGATTATCTCTCCAAGGACCGTTTCCAACTCCGTTTGAGAGCCGTTAGCGTTATTGCAGATGGTGATGGGAACGAGCAAGTAACGGGCCTGGATACAGATGTGGATCACGCGGTCACGCCGGAGTTGGATGTTACATATTTTGTGACGGACAAAATTGCACTGGAATTGATTGCGGCCACTTCCGAGCACACAGTATCAGCCGGTACTATCAATGTTGGTGATGCGTGGATTGTTCCGCCGACACTGACCCTGCAATATCACTTTACGCCGGATAAAAAATTCAGCCCGTATGTAGGCGCGGGAGTGAACTACTCATTCTTCGTTGGCGAAGACGCAGATACAGGTTTCTCTGATCTCGATGTCGATGGTGGTTTTGGATACGGCGTACAGGCGGGCTTTGATTATTGGCTCGATGAAAATTGGGGCCTGAACGTGGATGCAAAATACATCGATCTGGATGTTGACGTGGATGTGAACATGGGCGGAACGGCGCTATCTGCGAATGACGTGGACCTCGACCCGTTTATCATCGGGGCCGGTGTTTCTTACCGCTTCTAAAACTGAACAATAAAGAAAGACTAAAAATCCCGGCTGATCGCAGTCGGGTTTTTTATATGGCTTTGGCGTGGCGTGCCTGATTGTTCTTTTGGTTGTTTTTTGCCGCAAAGTTCTTGTCAAAAACAGAGCATATAAGGCGCGTCATCATTTTGGCGTCTGGAAAAACGGTGATGCTGTATGGTCCATCAATCTGCAAAAATCCTAGCTTTTCGTAGGCGCGTATTTCACTCATTTCTCCGTCAAAGTCAGAGACGTGTTTCGCGAAGCGTGCAGCAACCTCTTTTAGATCAACGCTTTGATAGCACATCAATTGCTCGATGATCTCGGCGCGCATGGAATCTTCTTTTGTTTTCTCATAGAACTTTTGATTGGGAAGCTGTCCTGCCAATATCTTATCGCGATAGTTTGGCATGTCCGGCGCATTTTGAAAGAAAGCATGTCCGGATTCTCCGATGGCTGACACACCAAAGCCCAACAATATATCCGCTTGATCGTCTGTATATCCCTGAAAGTTGCGCTTTAAAGTTTTGGACTTAAACGCTTCATACAGCGTGTCGTTCTCTTTGCAGAAATGATCAATTCCGACGGGGTGATATCCCATTTCAAGCAAATGTGCTTGGCCTCTTTCAAAAAGATCAAATCTGAGATCTTTCTTCGGCAAAGCACCTTCTTCGATTAAACGCATGTGTTTTTTCAGCCACGGAACATGCGCGTAGCCGAAATATGCAACACGATCAGCTTTCAGATAGGCGAGCTTTTCAAAAGTCTCATCGACAGTATCCAAAGACTGATGAGGCAGCCCATACATCAGGTCGACATTTATATCATTGATTTCATATTCTCTTAAAAGCTTTACGGCGCGGAAGCTAGTATTGAACGGCTGCTCTCGGTTTACCGCTTTCAATACCTCTCCGGAAAAATCCTGCACGCCAAGGCTGACACGATTAACACCGCTCTTATAATACGCGGCAACGCGCCCTTCGCTAACCCCGCGTGGGTCGAGTTCGATCGCAATGCTTGTATTCTTTGTAATCTCAAAATGCGCTCTCAACTGCTCCATGATGCGGTCAAAATGGCAGCCTTTTAAAATTCCGGGGGAGCCTCCGCCGAAATGTATATTCGTTACCGTGTGGCGGTGCGCAAGCGCGAGCCCCATGAGCTCAATCTCACGCAGCAGCAAGGACATATATTCTTCGACAGGTTCATACTTGCGGGATATCTTGGTGTTACACCCGCAATACCAACAGAGTTGCTTGCAAAACGGGATATGCAGATACAAAGATAACTCTGCGTCTTTATCCAAAGAACGGAGCTCATGCGTATAAGGTCCTTGCGAGCCAACAGCCTTAAAGGCGGGCGCCGTGGGGTAGCTCGTATATCGCGGTACGTTTAAATCGTGCTCCAGTATTTCTGCGCGTAATTTATTGGCCATGCGCCGATTTTGCGA
>CAZLTT010000152.1:0-2666 GCA_964562515.1 uncultured Micavibrio sp. | reverse complement strand
AAACGATATTGAGAACGACGTTGGCGGTTTTACGCCCTACGCCGGGGAGTTTTACGAGTTCATCGCGGGTGTCGGGCACTTCGCCGTTGTGATCCTTAATTAGGATTTCCGCCATCGCAATGACGTTCTTGGCCTTGTTGTTGTATAGGCCGATGGTTTTGATGTGTTCTTTCAGGCCTTCAAGCCCGAGGTCGAGCATCTTTTGCGGCGTGTCGGCGATTTTAAACAGATCTTTGGTCGCGCGGTTAACGCCTTCGTCGGTCGCTTGGGCGGAAAGCGTTACGGCAACTAGCAGCGTATAGGCATTGGTCCATTCAAGGTCACTTTCCGGCTCGGGGTTATCTTCGCGCAGGCGTGCGAAAAATTCGTGCACGGCATCTTTGGTCATTTTTTTCGTTTTGAATTCAGCCATAGATATTTTGAATACGCATTAAGGGCGCGAAGCTCAAGGGGTTATTGCCCAACGAATGGGCCGGATGGTTCGGGAGAGCCTCCGTCGTTAATCTGAAAGCCGAGTTGTCTTAGCAGGTTTGGGTTTCCCGCGACCAAGGGGCGGACAGCGAGGCTGTCGTCGTTGTAGCGTATGGGGTTTCCATCGAACAGGCCGAACATTTCACCGCCTGCGCCGCGCAATACGGCGTGTGCGGCAGCAACATCCCACCAGGCGAAGACCAGCCGATCCTCCGGCGCGCTATCATCGTGGCGTCCGTCATAGGGGAAGAGGTGCACATGGCCGGATGCGGTGTAACAAATTTGTTCTCCGCCAACGCCGCGCACTTGTTCGTAAGAATGGCCGTTAATTGTCTCGGGCGGTTTTGAACGTTTCCATGGCACGGCGACACGAAGAGTATCTTGCAAGTCATGGTGTGCACGGATAGGGGTGGCATCATCAAAACCATCCTGCATATAGGCTTTGCCATCGTCCCATGTGAAGTAGGCCCGTTTTTGTGCGGGGAAGTATGCAACGCCATGAACAGGGACCCCTTTTTCAATCAGGCCGACATGCACACCGAAGCCGTCATATCCATCCAAAAAGCTGCGTGTGCCGTCAATCGGGTCAGTCACCCAAACTCTTGAGGCGTTGCGCAATGCCTCCAAATTCTTTTCCATGCTTTGCTCTTCGGAGATAACGGGAATATCCGGGGTGATGTGGTTCAAGCCGCTGATGATGGCTGCGCTGGCTTCTTTATCAGCGATTGTGACAGGCGAGCCGTCATCTTTTGCAACGCTGTCGACTTTGAGAAAGTGTTTCATAACGATATTGTCACCCACGTCGGTCACAAGATCGAGAATTTGAGCCATTGAAAAATCGTTACGCATAGTGTCCCTGTCTCTACCTTGTCCGGATCTTTCCCAAGAATCGGGTTGGCAGCTTTTGTTCGGTCAGAGTAGATTAGTCCTATGAGCGTTGCATATCAAACAATTGCGGAAAGTATCGATTATCTGGTCGCGCATTATCAGGAAAACCCGAGTCTGGATTTTCTGGCGGAACGGGCCGGATATGAACCTACGCACTATCAGAAGCTGTTTAAGGAGCATGTCGGTATAAGCCCGAAACGCTTGTGCCAGTATATGCATATGCGTCAAGCGCGGAAGTTGCTCGAGGATGGGCAAGGCACTCTGGATGTGGCTATGCAATCGGGGTTATCCGGTCCCGGAAGGCTTTATGATTTGTTTGTATCCTGTGAGGGCGTTACGCCCGGCAATGTGCAGGGGCGGGGCAAAGGGGTGCGTATAACGTATGGTTTTCAGCCCACGATTTTGGGAGAGGTCTGCATAGGGCGCACGGATAAGGGCGTGTGCTGGCTCGGGTTTATCGTTGATGAAAGCCGTGATGAAGTTTTGCGGCGTATTCATGCGCATTGGCCGCTCGCCGAGTTCGAGCATGATGATCAGGCGGTCGCAAATGACAACGAGCAGATTATGCGGATCTGGCGTGGGCAGGGAGATGACAAGCATAAATTGAAGCTCGATTTGTACGGTACAAATTTTCAGATACAGGTCTGGCAGGCATTACTCAAAATCCCTTTGGGTGAAACGGTGACTTATATGGATATCGCCGAGCAGGTATGTACGCGAAAAGCTTCTCGCGCGGTGGGTAATGCGGTCGGCGCGAACCCAGTGTCTTTGCTCATTCCTTGTCATCGAGTCATTCGTTCCACCGGTATCATTGATAATTATGGTTGGGGAAGTCCGAGAAAAAAGCTGCTTCTGGGGCTTGAAGGCCGTCTATAAAATTTGCAACAATAGCTATAATTAATGCTGTTAATTTGACATAATCTATCGATTTTGTTAGTTTATCAGCACTAAAAACGCTACGAGTAAAGACGGTTTAATGAGTTTAGATTTTTTCAAGTGGCCTTTACGGTCATCTTTTCGCGGTTCGGCAGAACAAGAAGCACCTCCTGAAATTGTAACAAATAGTGTATGGCTGGATGCATTGCATCAGAACCCGCCGACACCGGATGAACCGGTTGAGGAGTTTGCGGCCTATTTCCAATGTTTGGAAGAGGCTGTGCGGGCGAAGCAGTATGTCGATATTGGTCCTTCGGGCCGGGTCAGGCCAACGTCCCCGCAATATATGCTAGAAGATGAAGTGGCGGCGCAAAAAACCGAGGAAATTTTCCGTGCAGTGTTTGAGAACGAAGCGTGGGCGGAACAAGACC
>CAZLTT010000151.1:0-2809 GCA_964562515.1 uncultured Micavibrio sp. | reverse complement strand
AGTAAGCCACTAGCAAACACCCTAACATACATGCTTACCCCCGCTGTCCGATCCTCGGACATCTCGCAACTCTCTTACCAATAGGAGAACCCTTCGTCATGGCTAAAAAATCACGCAAATCTCGTAATCAAAATCACAGAGAAAACGTCGTCCATCCTTCATTCCACTCAGATAGCTGGCACCCGCTAGATGAGGAAATCGATGGCCGCAGAGACCAGAAATACGTTAAGAATATCAAGCCCCGATCCAAGGGACAGGAAATTTTAATGCAATCTATTAAAGATTACAGCCTGACCATGGCAATCGGCCCCGCCGGAACGGGTAAGACATATCTCGCCATATCCTCAGCTGTTGCTGCACTCGAAAAAGGTGAGATTGAGCGGATCATCCTCTCACGCCCCGCAATGGAAGCCGGAGAGTCGCTTGGCTTCCTGCCCGGTGATATGCACGAAAAGATGGCCCCCTACCTGCGCCCGTTATACGATTCCCTCGGTGATCGTCTTGGCGGTAAAAAGGTACGTCAGCTTTTAGATGACGGCACCATTGAAATCGCACCGATCGGTTTCATGCGCGGACGTACGCTGAACAATGCTTTCGTTGTTATCGATGAGGCGCAAAACTGCACCTACGGGCAATTAAAAATGATCCTCTCGCGCCTTGGTTGGCACTCAACCATGGTTGTGACGGGTGACCCTGATCAATCAGACCTGCTGGACGGTGTATCAGGCTTGGCGCAAATCAGTGAGCGCCTTGAAAAAGTCAAAAACGTCGCGGTTTGCCGACTGGATCAGGGCGATATTGTTCGCCACCCTCTCGTCGCAGAGCTCCTCGACGTTCTGTAAAGATTTCCTCCCTTGTAAAACACCAACTGCGCCCTTTCGAATTATTTCGGGAGGGCGTTTTTGGTTCTTCGATCATATTTATTAAAATTGATAATGATTATCAATATCATTGACAAGGGCGATAAAAATGATACCCTGCCATTAATGATAACGATTCTCACCAACGAGAGGTATTTCATGTATATAATAGAAACAAAACCACGTCCGAAATTCGCAACAGATGTCTTAAGCGCCGCCCTTTCTGGCGGGGTTGGTGAGATGGAAGATTACTTTGATGAAAGCCAATTCATACAAGAGTTTTTAGACGAAACCTCCCCCGCATCATAACAGTTTACAGATTCGTTTCTTTACATATTTTTATGCGTTTATTAGAGTATGCTCACGGAAAAAGAGTAACGGTTTAGAAAACGGATTAAATGGAAACAAATCAAAATAACGATGCACCATGGGCAAAACTGCGCGTGGCTGTAAAAATGGCGCGAGAGCACTGCCAAATCTGGGTGGATGGCTCTTATTACAGTGAAAAAAAGCACAAAGCCGGCACCGCGGCGATCATTCAGGGGCCTGACCCAAAAGATGACATCGCTCTGGTACAGGCCTTTAACATCACGAAATTAGACATCAGAGACAGTAAGCATGCCGAATTATGGGCGGCCACACTTGCGTTGGAACAGATGAAGAATTTCAACGTGGAACGCCTGACCACGGACTGTCCCTTTGTTGAAAAGCGCATCATGGAAATGCGCAAAGGGACGCTGGATGAAGAGAAATATAACGGCCAGCTTTTCGATCGTCTGCGCGCCGCACTGGACCATCAACCGGACATGGAGCTTCGCCGCGTACGCCGCGATGATGAACGTATTCCGCTGGCTGATGGATTTGCAAAATCAGCCGCTAAAAATCGCACAGAGTCCTTTAGCGCGAGAACAAAAATGGTGCAGGCACCGTGTATTTATCACAAAATCAATGAGCGCGGTAATATCGCGCGCAGCACGTTCTTTTATCATCCTGATGCGCCCGCCGACGGGGTTTACGCGGATTTTGACGACGACGCAGAACACGAGCCGTCAGAGTTGGGTTTATAAAAAAACGCAAAACAGCAGATAGATAATTCCCTTTTAAATCAGCCGCTTCCCTGCTATCCTGAAGTGCATCCATGAGAGGGAATTATTCATGATCAGTACAAAATTTCTAGGCACCGGCACATTGATGTTTATCATCGGGCTTGCTGCGGCTGTTGCATTCTCCTTAAAGCTTGTGCCAAGCCCTGAAATCTACACGGTTGGAATCGGGATGGCGGCACTTGGTTTGGCCTGTATGCTGCTTGGTTTGCTGATGATTGCGTTCAAGGCATTCGCCCCGCAAAAGGGTCTGGAAAAAGGCGATACGGCCGCGTTTTCCGTTGGGCTGATCCGCTGTATGCTGGCGATTTCAATCGCGGATGATCATCTGGATGATAGTGAGATTGAGCAGATTTCAAAGATATATAAACACCTGACAGGCGCCACAATGGATGAGGAAACCATCCGTTACACGGCCGAGGAAATGAAACAATATGGCAGCGATATTCAGGCGGAATTACAAACCTTATCACACTCACTTGATCATAATCTGAAAGACAAGCTGATCCGCGCCTCACTGTTTATTCTGACCGCAGACGGCGAGATGGATGAGGATGAGCTGATCACCCTTGATGATATCCGCCTTGGCATTGGTATGTCCCTGAAACAGTTGGATCGCATTCAAAAAGATTTCATGAAAAAGCAAAATGTCCGCAAAGTGCGTGAGGCAGAGAAAGCCGCCGAAGTGGCAAGCTAAGCCGCTTATTATACCGCTTATATTGCGGGGAAAAACACGCTGACACGCTCCGTTTCCCGTGAAACATTATGACAAATTATTTGGCCGATTTTTAGGCAGATATAGGAATTTATTCATATTTATTGGCTAGCCTGTTCAAACTTAAAAAA
>CAZLTT010000150.1:0-2814 GCA_964562515.1 uncultured Micavibrio sp. | reverse complement strand
GCGCCCCCTGCTCAAGAACAAAAACCGGCTGCTACAGGCGGAACGGGCGACCAAGCACAAGGAAACCCAATGGGCTTCTTCGGTTCTGGCGACAAAACGGCTACACCGCCGCCAACCGCACCACCACCAACGACACCTCCGGCTCAGGCAACGACACCGCCCGCCGCACCGCCGCCTCAGGAACAAAAACCGGTAACACCGCCTCCGGCTGCCGCGACACCTCCGCCAGCACAGCCACCCGCGCAACCTCCTGCAGCTCCGCCGCAACAACCGCCTGTCGAACAACCGGCTGCGAAAGAAACACCTCCGGCCAAACCTGTATTACCAAAAGAAATTCAGGACATTATCGACAAAGCCGCAGAGGAGAATGCCAAGAAATTGTTCTCCGGCAAGGACAGCGAGAATATTGATGCGGCCGAATAACTCCCGCATATCAGAACGCGGTAACGTCTTTATCTTTATCCTTTTAGGACTTGTGCTTTTTGCGGCCCTATCCTTCACAGTTGCACGTGGTTTTCGCAGCGACACAACAAGCCAGATGACAGACAGGCAAGCCGAATTACTGGCGACCGAAATCATTACATACGGCCAACAAATGGAACGCACCGTTAATCGCCTACGACGAAACGGTTGTTCTGAAAACGAAATTTCTTTTGAAAACACAGACACGGCTGTCTACACCTTCGCGACCCGTGATGAATGCAAAATATTTCACCCCGACGGCGGTAAGATGAAACCATGGACCATTCGCGAAGAACTAGGCGGAAGCTCCGTGTACCCCTCTTACAGCCCTTGGCGTGCAGGCGGTAGTTTTTTCATAGACGATTTGGGAAGCCCTGCAAGCGAACTGCTTTTTTACATTGGTATGGTTAACCCAACCCTATGTGAGGCTATCAACAATAAACTGGGCGTCGAAAACACGGGCGGCGGCCTCCCCTTTAATCCTGGAAGCCACATACACAGCGTGTTTGTCGGAAACTTTGACGATCTTGGAAATCCGCCGGCTGCATGGGCAACATGGTCTAATTCAGAACCCGATTTGGTCGGTGAAGCCACAGCTTGCGTAGACTACAGCGACCGTAACCCTTCAGTCGGACTACAACTCTATTATCATACACTGATTATTCGCTAAACGAGGCTGTACCAGGTCGCGCGACCCGCACCATGGCGTTTGATGTAACCGCCCTCAAGCAATTCCTGCAGACGAATTTTAATCGTCGCCCGACGTCCGCGCGTGTGCTGGATAATTTCCTTCATCTGCAAGCGCTTATGCTCCTTAAACAAAGCCATAATCCTTGCCGCAAGATCGGACAGCTGTTTCAGCTCCGTTTCCTGCGATTCCAGACGGTCGAGCAGAACTTGCTTTTGGTCCTGTAAAATCTCGAGATAAAACGGCATCCATGCGCTCCAGTCCGGACGCCCTTCCTCCAATGAATCCTGATTATGTTTCAACGCTTCATACATACGCTGCATCTTCGCTTCGAATAAAGGACCAAGCGCGACAAACGGCGCGTATTTATATCCGGCTTTTAACAGGATAAATACGGTCAGGAATCGCGCGCTACGTTGGTTACCGGCAGTAAAAGGTCCGACCTGCAAAAAGATGGCGTTAAAAACAGCCGCAACCAATAACGGGTGTACGTCTTTTTTCTCGAGCGTCTCATTCACCCAATCGCACAGTTTTTTGAGCAACGGCACAACCTGATCCGGCTCAGCCGTATCCAGAACACCAAAGACTTTATCGCCGGATGAAAACGGCAAAGGTACGGTCTGGTTTTTAAAAGCACTCATGCCCTGTTCGCCGAGCAACATCGCATTCAGAATACAAATAATGTCGGGATTAAGCCCCTTATCCTGCAAAGGCTTCAGTACGCGATCCAACTTCGCGCCATGCTCGGTAAAATCGGACAGAAATTTTAATCCGGTCGTATGCTTGTCCAAACCCGCCCAATGCCCCTTGAACTCATCGATTTCCGCGATTTGTTGCAACAAGGAATGAGTAATATTTATAGATTTAACACCAAGCATTTGGCCATTATTAGCCAATTGAGCCGTATGGTCAAGAGGCTACATTCGCGCCGGAACTTCGATCCCCAGAACGCTTAAGACCAGAACCAATTGGCGGTGTGTTTGCGCACATAATGCAAGTCGGGACGCACGTACAGCTTCGTCCTCTTCCGAAAGTATGTGGCAATTGCCGTAGAAGGAGCTGAATGTCTGCGCGAGCTTATACGCATAATCGCACAACACATGCGGCGTGTAATTATTCAGCGCATTGTCAAAATGATCCGGCAATTCCGTTAGCAACAACGCAAGCGGCTTATCACCGTCCTGCAAACTATATGTCTCAGCCGCTTCAAATCCCTGATCGGCAGCTTTTTTGAGCAAGGATTGAATACGCACCGCTTGGTACAACAAATACGGCCCCGTCTTCCCCTCGAAACTCGTCATACGGTCAAGGTCGAAGACATAATCAGACTGACGTTGGTTTTGCAAATCGGCAAACTTGATCGCCGCTAGCCCAACTTTATTGGCAATGTCTGCGCGCTCGCCTTCATCCATATCTTTAGCCAATTCGGCCTCGTTCAATCGCGCTTCGGCTTTTTCAACCGCCATTGCAATCAAATCTTCCAAACGCATCACACCGCCCGCGCGGGTTTTGAACGGCTTGCCGTCTGTACCATTCATCGTACCGAAACCGGCAAAGGTCAGCTCGACATCATCGCGCACCAACCCGCCCTTACGCGCTGCGCGGAACAACTGCTCGAAATGCAGCCCTTGCCGTTGATCAACGACATAGATTATTTTCGACGG
>CAZLTT010000149.1:0-2863 GCA_964562515.1 uncultured Micavibrio sp. | reverse complement strand
GGAGCAAAACAGTCACTGGCTTTGAGCTGCGCCGCTATGGAAGACAGCTTTATACTCGAGCAAGCTGACCTGATTGCTAAAGCGAAAATTACCAATATTTCAAAGCCTTTCGAAGTGCCGTACCTCCGTGAAAACCCGGATCATAAGGTCACGTTCGAAATTCTGGATGTATATAAAGGCGATCAGGGATTATTGAATACGCAAATCACAGCCGACTTTCCGGCCTTTATGGTGACATGGGGCCCCGATCTGAATGTCGGCGAAGAAGGCGAATTTCTCTTCTCTTACAATGAGAAAGAGAAAACATGGTGGTATAAAGGCCCCGGGGGTTGCACATATTTAAGTGAGGGCGCTTGGGAAAAATTACGCAATCCTGAGAAGGATATAATTCCCTCTTCCCCCTAATCTCCCACAAATTGACATAATTCTATATACTGCGGTAGACTATAAACGCTTTTTCAGGGAGCTTTATGGGTTTACGCGACGCAATTTCCGGGCCTTTTGGCCGTAACATGTCCATCACGATTGATCGTGATGCGATGGAGAATGTTATCAACTCTCTGGGGCAGACAAATCCCGAGATTGATGGTGAGCGTTTTGGCATGGTCGCTGTACGTCATAAATCTAACGGCTCCCACATTTCCGCTTTTAGCCCGATGCCGATCCATTCCGCGACATCCGAACTGATACAGGTCGATGAACGCGTGATGCATGGTTACGTCGTTCATGCTCTGCATCCCAATGGCATGATCCCGGGCGGTTTTGTCCATACGCAACCACGCAACGAATCCGCCTTGTCCGATTTGGATAAAAGCATGGCCAGAGAATATATGGGCCGCTTCAAACAATTTTACGGTGACGATGCGCCGGATTTCTATTCTATGCCGGTCATGCATTTTGGGCGCGATGGAAAACCCAACCTCACAACATGGGTGTTTGATATGAACAACCCAAACCGCGAACCGGTTCAAGCTGAAATGAATGTTGTGAACGGACGCGGACAGTCGATGGAAGTAAATGACTATATGCGCATGCGTGAGTATAATGCTCCGGCTTTGGAGCAGGCGTTCGGCATGAACGGACAGCGCTGATAAATAATTGACATAATGTATACATCTCTCTAAATTCCTCCTCACTATGGGAAGGAAAGAGACCATCGCCGAGCAGGCCGAACGGATTCGCAATGAAGCCGCTCAAAAACGCGCGATGATCGAAGAGGCCCGTAAGCGCACACAACAACTCAATCTTGAGAGCGGCACACCGCACACCTGTATAAAAACCGGCGCATCATTCAGAGTGGTAGATGAGTTTTTAGCGGTGGTAGATGGCCGGGCCGATTTAACCGCCGCCATGAAGTTTGCCCGAAACCTGCTCCATGATTTTGAGGCGGTGGCAATTATGCGAGACAGGTCAGTGAAAGATATTGCGAAAAGTCACCGTGCAATGAGTTCAGCCTTTGACAAGGGGACCTTTGGCGCAGGACTGGATGAAGGGTTTCTATTCCCTTGGGCCCAGAAGAGCAAATATGTGGTATATCGACCGACACTGTTCAGCATGAGGCAGTATACGAGAAAGCCTTTCGGGTTTTTGGCACAAAGAGCGTTCGGTCAGGATATTGATGAATTTGCCCGTGCTACGCGCACCGCTTTCCCCGAATACCTCAACACGACAATCAAGCGTAACAGTGCTCAAAACCAATCTTCTTCGCCCGGATGGATCCACACAGACGGACCGTACAATGTTGAAGATCGGCTCAAGCATTTCTATTTGCCGAATCGGTTTTTAAAAGCGATGGAGGCCGAAGACTTCGAACCGTTGCCCGGAGAAGCAACCATTACAATGGTATTGAATAATCGCGCCGGTCATTCGCAGCCAGAAAAATTAGATCCTTTGGGCGGTGCGGGAACGATTGTATTGAATAGCAAGCTCGGCCTGTCAGCATGGTTCTTTCAAGATACCAAGGGGGCAATCGGGCATCAGGTGTGCGATGGTGATGTCATGGTCATGCGCGGGGAAGGTTGGCCGGACCATCCCGTAACAGGTGAGCCGCGTTCAGCGGCACATCATTTTGCCGCTTTGGAAAATATGTACGGGCATTCACGTCATAGTGGCCGCATGCTGGCTTTGGCAACATCGAAAGTCAGTTACGTGCATCCGCGTGTCAGGGATTTAATTGAGCCGGAAATATAAAAAGCCGCCGAAATGTGCTCATTTAAGAACAGAAAACTCGGCGACTTCTTAAGTTTGATTACAACGGATTCGCGGCCTGTAAAGAAGGCTGAACGACTCTTTTCAATGATTTAACCACAGCTAAAAAAATAAAAGCCGCACTAAAAAGTACGGCTTTTTGGTACGCAGTAACTTTGGGCTTTATTCAGCGGCAATGATGTCGCCGCTGTCATCGTCCTTGGCATCTTCGATATCCTTGGCGATGTTCATAGCGCCGATTTTCTTGCCGTAATTACCGGCAAAAATATCTTCGCTAAATACTTCTTCCCATTTTCCTTCAGTAGAGGCTTTGGAATATTCAGTTGCACGGTTTTCGAAGAAGTTCGTGTGCTCCGCACCGTTCAGCATTTCATCCATCCACGGCAGAGGGTTTTTCTCGACACCATAAATTGGCTCAAGCTGCAACTGCTGCAAGCGGCGGTCACCGATGTAACGAATATATTGCTTCACATCTTCCGGCTTCATACCTTCGATTTCACCTTGCTCGAAACACAGATCGATAAACGCATCTTCATGCTCGACCGTAATACGGCAGCAATCGGTGATTTCTTTTTTCAGCTCATCATCCCAGATGTCCGGATTTTCCTGAATGAAGGTGTTGAACAGGCGAATCATCGATAGACAGTGCAGAGTT
>CAZLTT010000148.1:0-2913 GCA_964562515.1 uncultured Micavibrio sp. | reverse complement strand
AAAGGTGATGAGGTCGGTAAACTGACTATATCCATTCCCGATCAGGAAGCTTTAACCATACCTCTTGTCGCGGCTGAAACCGTCGAAGAGCTCGGTATGTTTGGTCAGGCCGTCGCTAAGTTTAAGCACTTTGTGTCAGGTTCTTAAGATATGCGACAAAAAATGTTCATTACATTTGAAGGCGGCGAAGGAAGCGGCAAAACCACGCAAATTAATCGTCTTGCCTCTTTTTTATCCGAAAACGGACAAAAGGTTCAGACAACCCGAGAGCCTGGCGGAACCCCAGAGGCTGAGGCTATCCGTGATTTAATTGTGCAAAGGGATGCCGGTAATTGGACACCCATGGCGGAGGTTTTGCTTCTAAACGCTGCACGCACAATGCATGTAGAGAAAATCATTAAGCCGGCTTTAGACGATGATAAGGTGGTCATCTCTGACCGTTTTGCGGATTCAACCGTGGCATATCAAGGATACGGCCATGAAATGGGCTTGGCTGAAATCCATAACATTCAGCAGTTGGTACTCGGTGATCTAAAGCCGGATATTACCATTATTCTGGATATTGACCCTGTTGAGGGTTTGAAACGCTCCGATCGTCGGCTTGCGGGGGAAAAGTTCGTACTGGACCAACAAGAGGACCGCTACGAAAATATGGAGTTGGCGTTTCATCAACGCTTGCGTGACGGGTTTTTGGAGATTGCTAAAAGCGAGCCCGATCGCTGCCACGTGATAGACGCCACACAAGATATCGACACGGTTACGGAACAAGTAAAAGAGATTGTAAAAACCAAACTGAAAGCTGCGTAAAAATGGACTTATTTGGCGAACCTGATACGCCTGAAAAGGAAGAGCCAATAGCAGAAGAGGATTTCACCTCTGAAGCTTCTGCGCTTGATAGCGGGCTGTCACATCCGCGCCTGATGTCACAATCATTCGGCCACGAGCAACAGCAAGCTAAAATACTGGAACAATTTGAGGCGGGCCGCGTACCTCATGGCTTAATCTTTACCGGGCCAAAAGGTATAGGCAAAGCAACCTTCGCGTACCGTCTGGCACGTTTTCTTCTTTCTCAACAAGCGGCTGACCCTAATCAGGATGCTTTATTCGGCGGCGATGACCTGCCCGAAACAGATACGGGCTTTGATATTGCCCCTGACGCTCAGGTTTTTAGGCAGGTTGCCTCCGGTGGTCATCCGGATTTGCTCACGGTTGAGCGCGCTTATGACGCGGGTAAAGACCAATACAAAGATTCCGTCGCGGTTGATGATGTACGCAAAGTCATACCGTTCCTACGTATGACAGCATCAAAGGAGGGCGGTTGGCGTGTCGTTATTGTGGATGATGCCGACACAATGAACCGCAACGCACAGAACGCAATCCTGAAGGTTCTTGAAGAGCCGCCCGAAAATACGATGCTGATTTTGATATGCCATCGTTTAGGCGCGATGATCCCGACTATTCGTTCACGAACACAGCTGATGCAGTTCGATACATTATCACAGGATCATTTCCGCGAATTGCTGACAATACAGGGTTACAATCTGGAACAGGAGCAATTTGATACGCTTTACCATCTATCCGAAGGCTCAATCGGCACAGCTCTGGAATATGTGGAGCAGGGCGGTTTGGACACTCTGACGCTTACACTGACAATGTTTGAAAACTGGCCGCATTACTCATGGACGGATATCCATGTTCTGGCCGACCAATTAGGCAGTGCGAACGCCAAAAACGCCTATAAAAGCTTCACGCATTTGTTGCCGTGGATGTTTGCGCAAATGATTACCGCAAAGGCCAGAGGGCGCGAAATCGCCTCCAAAGTGTTACATATAGAGCCGATGCAAAAGCTCTATCGTCAATCTTCTCTTGAAAGCCTGCTCGAAATTTGTGAGAACCTTAAGACGCATTTCGAGACAGTCGAGCGCTCAAACCTTGATAAACGCCAAGCTGTCCTCAGTGCATTTATGATCATGGAAAGCGCCTAGGAGCGCTTAAAGAAGAGAAGCAAGCATATGGCGAAAGAGCCTTTTTATATCACCACTGCAATTTCATACGTAAACGGCGTGCCGCATTTGGGGCATGCCTATGAAGTTATCCTTACGGATGTTATGGCGCGCTTTCAGCGTCTGGATGGTCGTGATGTCATGTTCCTGACGGGTACCGACGAGCATGGTGAAAAGGTCGCGAAAACAGCGGCTGAAAATGGTATGGAGCCTAAAGAGTTCGCCGATAAGAACGCAGCTACCTTCGTCGAAATGACAAAAACGCTGAATATCTCGAATGATGATTTCATCCGCACCTCCGAAGAGCGTCACCACAAGGCGTCACAAGCGATCTGGCAGAAGCTTTTGGATAAAGGGGATATCTATCTCGGGCAGTATGAAGGCTGGTATTCCATTCGCGAAGAAGCCTATTTCACAGAAGATGAACTGCGGACCGCTGAAGACGGACAAAAATTCACACCCAATGGCACACCCGTTGAGTGGGTCGAAGAAGGCAGTTATTTCTTTAAGTTATCGGAATACACTGACAAATTACTTGAATTCTACGAGAAGCATCCTGAATTCATTGCACCTGAATCGCGCCGCAACGAAATCATTTCATTCGTAAAGCAGGAAGGGGGCCTCAAGGACTTATCGATTTCCCGTCACAAAAACCGCCTGAAATGGGGTATTCCGGTTCCAAATGATGAAGATCACGTCATGTATGTCTGGCTTGACGCGCTGACCAACTACATCACCGGCGTTGGTTATCCGGATATGGATGCTGAAAGTTATAAGAAATACTGGCCGGCACAATACCATGTCATCGGCAAGGACATTACACGTTTTCACTGCATATACTGGCCTGCATTCTTGATGTCAGCGGAGATTGATCTGCCCGCGACGGTATTCGCGCATGGTTTTATCAATG
>CAZLTT010000147.1:0-2938 GCA_964562515.1 uncultured Micavibrio sp. | reverse complement strand
TCATAATCAACATACTTGGTGAAGAAGTTCGCGAGGAACGTCGTCACAACACGTCCGCGATCTTTCGGTACAAAGCGGCGCTTATCCATTTCCACATAATTACGGTCACGCAAAACCTGCATGATAGACGCATATGTAGACGGGCGCCCGATACCCATTTCTTCCAAAGCTTTAACCAGTGTCGCTTCGGAATAGCGCGGTGGCGGCTGTGTGAAATGCTGGTTTGGCGTGGTGTCGACGAGCTTAGTGTTCTGACCTTCGTTCATTGGTGGTAATCTGCGGTCGCTATCGGCGGCTTTGTCGCTTTTTTCTTCGCTCTCGTCGCTTGTGCTTTCCTGATACAACGTCAAGAAGCCATCAAATGTTACAACCGAGCCGTTGGCACGCAAAATCACATCATCCGTACCATCCGAAATATCGACTTTCATCTGGTCGAGCACGGCATTTTCCATTTGCGATGCCATAGTCCGTTTCCAGATCAACTCATACAGGCGGCGCTCTTTTTCATCACCCATCGGTGAACCGGACTTACCCGGTATTTTGGTCAGGTTCGTCGGGCGGATCGCTTCGTGCGCTTCCTGCGCGTTCTTGGCTTTGGACTTATAGAGGCGCGGCGCATCGGGCAGGTATTTATCGCCATATTCGCCTTTAATAACGTCGCGGGCCTGCGCAACCGCATCGTTCGACAGTGTCGTTCCGTCCGTACGCATATAGGTAATGAAACCGGCTTCATACAGGCTTTGCGCGCAACGCATGGTTTGTGACGCGCTCATGCCAAGCTTACGCGAGGCTTCCATCTGCAATGTCGAGGTAATGAATGGCGGGGCAGGGTTGCGGCGTACCTGCTTCTTTTCAATCTTCTGGATCGACAGGGCCTTATTATGAATACGCTCAACCGCCTTTGTCGCATCTTCTTCGCTGCTGATATCCATTTTGCCGAGCTTGTTACCGGCCAGGTGAGTCAGCCTTGCGGTAAACGGCATGCCTTCTGCTGTATGCAATTTGGCTTCAATCGACCAGTATTCCTGCGGCTTGAAAATTTCGATCTCGGCTTCGCGCTCGCAGATCAAGCGCAACGCGACAGATTGCACACGGCCCGCAGAACGGGAACCCGGCAATTTGCGCCATAAAACAGGGGAGAGATTAAACCCAACCAGATAGTCCAGTGCGCGGCGCGCCAGATAGGCGTTAATCAACGGCTGATCAAGTGAGCGCGTGTTGTTTTCAAAAGCATCCTGAATTGCGCCTTTGGTGATCTCGTTAAAGGTCACGCGTTTGACGTCTTTACCTTGAAGCAACCCGTCCTCGCCGAGCAATTCCTGAATGTGCCACGCAATCGCCTCTCCCTCTCTATCCGGGTCAGGCGCGAGCCAGATCGCATCGGCCTTCTTAACCGCGCGTTTGATGTCGTTCACATGTTTGGCACTGCGCTCGCCTAATTCCCATTTCATTTTGAAATTTTCATCAGGCAGGACCGAACCGTCCTTATTCACCAGATCGCGAACATGTCCGAAACTAGCCAACACTTCGTAATCGGCACCGAGAAATCCGCCGATTTTTTTGGCTTTTGCGGGAGACTCAACAATAACAAGATTGGATGCGCTCAAGTTTTTATCCTTATTTTTATTCTTCCTGAAGTAGGCAAATACGGCTGCCAGCTTCACGTTTGATGCGCCCTGCAAGCTCCAGTTCGAGCAGCACGGTTTGCAGCACCGGAATCGTTAAATGGCAGGATCGAAGCAATTCGTCAACACTTATAGGTGTAAAAGATAAATTCGACAGCACTGCCTCCTGTGCATTTTCGGGCACGTCCTCGTCGTTTGCGGGGGCGTCTGCAAACCCTGTGGACGGGCGAAGCGGCTCGCGTAAAGTGTTGCCGGAAAAGCTGCGGATAATCTCCAGAATATCATCGGCATTGCGGATCAATGTCGCACCCTCGCGGATCAAATGGTTCGGTCCGTGCGCGCGCGGATCAAGCGGATGCCCTGGCACGGCCATAACGTCGCGTCCTTGTTCCCCCGCAAGCCGCGCAGTAATCAGCGAACCCGAACGCATCGTTGCCTCCACAACAACGCAGGCTTTGGAGATGCCCGAAACAATACGGTTGCGACGCGGGAAGCTCTGCGCGAACGGTTTCTGCCCCCACGGGCTCTCGGCCAAAATCAGCCCGCGCTCCTTAATCTCTTTGAACAAATCGATATTCTCTTCGGGGTAGACGATATCGATACCGCCCGCGACAACGGCAATCGTCCCGCTTGATAGCGCGCCTTTATGCGCAGCCGTATCAATCCCGCGGGCAAGGCCGGAGACGACGACCTGTTGTTGTGCACCTAAATCCCCCGCGAGCTTCTCTGCAAACTTCCGCCCGTTTAAGGATGCGTTGCGCGCCCCGACCATGGCGATGCAGTTTTTATTGGCAAGCGTAATATCCCCGAAATAGGACAGCACAGGCGGCGCATCATCCGTCGCCGTCAACGCGAGTGGATACGTATCACACATCGCCGTTACGATATCGCCGCCATGTTTGGTCAGCTCTTCATACTCGGCTTCTATGGAAGATGCTGGCGGGGCGGTGAGCGGTTTTTTGCGCCCGCCGCGTTTTGCAAGATCAGGTAGGGCTTCGAGTGCTTTACTTGCCGATCCGTAACGTTCAACAAGGCGGTAAAATGTAATCGGGCCGACATTTTCGCTGCGGGCCAGACGCAGCCAACTCAGTTTTTCGGACGGGCTTAACGCCTCACTCTGTATCTGCGGTTGGCTCATTTTGATCTTTCTTTTTGCTACCGATCTTCGACTCGGTGCCCGCCATCAGGCGCTGTATGTTTTCCTTATGCCGCCAGAACACGAGCAGCGCGATCAGGATGGTAATGATTGCAGGAGCTGCGCCGTAATAAATGAAAGTGAAGAGCGGCGTTAATGCAACGGCACTGAGTGCGGC
>CAZLTT010000146.1:0-2989 GCA_964562515.1 uncultured Micavibrio sp. | reverse complement strand
GACACAAATCATTAAGCTTCATGGAGACTTGGATAACCCAGACAAAATAGTTTTCACAGAATCAAGCTATTTTGAAAGGATCGATTTTCAAAGCCCGCTCGACATGAAATTTCGCGCAGACACTTTGGGAAAACCTGTCTTATTTTTGGGATACAGCTTATCAGATATTAACATAAGACTTCTTTTCTACAAGCTTTCAAGCATTTGGGAAGGATATAAAGAATCTGGCAATCAACCTAACTCATATATATTTTCAATACGACCAAACCCGATACAAGAAGCTATCTTTTCAAAAAGAAATATTCATATGGTTACGAACGATGCAGACCGATCAGAAAACAGTTTAGCGGCTTTTTTTGAAAGACTCATTCATAACTGACAAAACTCTCCCTCATTCTTCTCCCACCACACCCTCAAATTTTAATCCTCTGTTCATTTTCTGACCGAAAACAGCACCCGATTTCGCATCAAAACACCCCCTTCTCACATTGACAGTTAATTTCTCAGATTGATAAACACAGCAAATTCAATCTGTTATATGTTTTTCTAATATAAAAGTAGTTAAATTTACTTCAAATTTTATCGACCTCTCACATTTTGGTCACATTTGCCCGATAGCCTGAAAGTATAGAGCGCTTCGCAGGCATAAGAGAGCCAATAAAAACAAGACTACAAAACAAAAAAAACTGCGAGGATGAGTATAGAAATGCTGCGTATTATTTTGACCCTTATGGTCGTTACATTATTTCCGATGAAGAGTTATGCACAGGATGCAAGTGCGATGTTACCGATTAAGGTATCGCTTATTCAGTGCGGGGAAACTCAAGCCGACATACCCAAAGCCTGTAGAGCCGATGCACGTTGTTGCGTCTTTTCGGACGGATACCCAAGCGTCTACACGCACAAAACGGAAAAGGCCGACTGGGAATACAAACTCGCACAACGCCAAAAAGGCACGATGCGTTACCTCCGCAAGGACGAACCTAAAATCTAAAGCGTTAGATGCTATCTCGACAGCGGGCTGAAAAGCGATTATTTTCAGCCGAATGTCTTTACCCAAACCGACAATCGTCATTTTTGACATGGATGGCACGACCGTCCGCCACCTGAACCCCCGATTACTGGGTGTTATGGAGTGGCTCGACGATGCGGTGTACAAGATTTCCCGCCTCTGGAGCTGGATTTTCGACAGAAAGGGCAAAGGGCCGCTACAGCTGAACAAGCCCGATCAACCGATCAAACCGCCCAAATCCATCATCGTTCACAAGGCGATCCACAAACTGCGCAAGAAACCTGTAGAATTGCTCGTAGAGCCCTGCCCCGGCATCCTGCCTGTGCTCGACTTCCTCGTGAAGCACAACATCCCTCTGGCACTCGTCAGTAATGGCCTCGGCAAGGGGTATGGCGACGATATCGTCAAGAAATTCGGCCTCGACCAGTATTTCACCGAAACCGTGTTCCGTGAGGATATCCGCAAATCCAAGCCGAACCCCGAACCGATTATCCTCGCGCTCAGCCGTTTAAAGAAAGACTATGACGAGAACGATATCGTTTGGTATATCGGCGACCGTCACAAGGACGTATCCGCCGCCAAGGCTGCCGATGAAGCCCTCCCTTGCGAGATTATACCCCTCGCCTATGGCATGAATGCCGCCGTTGCGATTGTTGAAAAAGGATACGATACGCGCAACATCCTGATGACCTATCAGGACCTGCATGAAATGCTCGAAAATATCTTTGAAAAGAAAGCCGCTTAGAAAAAGCCCTACTTCAAGCGTAGCGGCTCATATGTGCTGTAAAGCTCAGGGTTTTCCATGATCGACCATTGGTGCAGCACAGGCTCGGCAATACCGAGGAATTGCTCCTGCACCTTCAGGCTACGCTGATACGTCTGCACCTGCCCGTCGAGCAGCTCAAAGAACGCTTCGAACGGTGTTTTCGGTTTCGGATAGACCACAATCTCGACATCGTTACGGTCGCCTTCACCAACCACTACGGCGGCATGGTCCAACGCTTCCTGCAATCCGCCAAGCTCGTCAACCAGACCGACATCCAGTGCCTTTGCGCCCGTCCAGACACGGCCACCCGCAATCTTGTCTACATCCTGCTCGGTCATACCGCGCCCTTTGGCCACACGCTGAATAAAGTTGTCATACACATTGTCCAACATGGCGTTGAAACGCTCGGCCTCGCTGTTGGTAAAACGGGACGTCGAAGACCACAGCCCTGCATTCTTACCCCAACTGATTTCGGCCATATTCACGCCGACTTTATCGAGCAATTCGCTAAACACGAACTTACCGCCGACAACACCGATTGACCCCGTAATCGTGTTGGGAAGCGCGTAAATCTTATCGGCATAGGCCGCGATCCAATATCCGCCGGACGCCGCCGTAGAGCCCATAGAAACAATAACCGGCTTACCCTCTTGCTGCGCCATATCAACCGCACGCAAAATCGCTTCGGACGCTGCCGGTGACCCGCCCGGACTGTCAATGCGCAGGACAATCGCCTCAATGTCGTAATCATCCGCTGCATTCATAATAGCCGGTGCAATTTCATCCGCCGCTGCGACACCATCCGCGGGCAAACCGCCACTATCCGCGCTCGGCATTACAGCACCGACAGCATAAACGAGCGCGACTTTTGGCTTACCACCACCAAGCAAGGAGCTCTTCTTCTCCTGCACATTGGCGAAATACGCATCCATATCGATCAGCTCTAACAGATCTGAATCCCGTTCTCCCGTCACAATTTCCGCAACATCATCAAGCAAGACATCCGGATAATTCATATGGGTAATAAGCCCCGCCGCCTCTGCTTCCGGCGCGGTCAGTAAACCCTTGTTGACCAGAGCACGTAATTCACTCTCTGAAATCCCGCGATCTTCGGGCACTTCTTCCATGAACTGTTCACGGATACCGCCAATAATCTGTTCCATCGTCTGGCGGTTCTCACGGCTGATATTGCGGTCGGTAATACTTTCGAA
>CAZLTT010000145.1:0-2991 GCA_964562515.1 uncultured Micavibrio sp. | reverse complement strand
CCTACGACCTTCAGGTTATGAGCCTGACGAGCTACCGGGCTGCTCCATCCCGCGATACCGAATTGAAAAGAGCGCAAGGCCCTTTAATTGAATGGATGTAGGTATATAGACCCTGTGCGCGCATAAATCAACCCGCCTCGTTGACTTTTATCCATAAAGGCATATTCTCACATCATATAAATCACCAGAGGTGCCGTACCCCATAGCGTTGGGTATACGTTCGCGGATTGACGCGAAAGGGCTGTAAGCCCTGCTGAGATTAGACTCTTGGGACCTGAAGCGGGTAATGCCGCCGTAGGAAGTGTGAGGATATGACAGCTAATCAAAGCATAGCCATTCGCGGCGCGGGCATTATGGGCCTGACAACGGCCTATTGCCTGAAAAACGCCCTCCCGGACGCACAAATCACCATATATGACCCGTTGATGAAGGATTGGAGCCTTCCTGCCGATAACGCCAGTTTTATGGCCGGTGGCATGCTCGCACCCTATTCCGAGATCGAACACATGAATATGGACTGGGTGAAAGCAGGGTTGGCCAGTATCAAATTCTGGGGTGAATTGCCGCTCTATACGGGGTTTGTGAAAAACGGTTCACTGCTCGTGGCCTGCTCCGAAGACCGCTACATCCTCGCGCGCTTTAAACCGCACTTACCCGAAGAGGTCCAGACCACCGTCGCCACCAAAGACATCGAACCTGCTCTGCACACGCAATTTTCCAGCGGCCTGCACTTGGCCGAAGAAGCCCATCTCGACCCTCACAAAACCATGACATCACTCTGTGAATGGATGGAAAAGAAAGAGATCACGCTCAGCACGGCCCAAGGCGTCACCAAAGAATATGACCGCATCATCGACTGCCGCGGGATGGGCGCTAATGATAAAGACATTCGCGGCGTAAAGGGCGAGACCTTGCTGGTTCGTAACACCGAATTCGAGCTATCGCGCCCCGTGCGTCTCATGCACCCGCGTTACCCGCTCTATATCATTCCACGCGGACAAGGCATTTTCATGATCGGCGCGACCGTGATCGAAAGCGCAGATGAAAGCGTCTCCTTACGGTCATCCATGGAGTTGATGAGTGCGCTCTACGCCCTGCACCCGAGCTTCGGAGAAGCGGAAATACTCGACTTAAAGGCCGGCATCCGCCCGTCCTATGCCGATAACCTGCCCCGCATTCGCATTGATGAAGGTGGTCAGACAATTAGCTGTAACGGCCTGTTCCGTCACGGCTACTTGCTCGCGCCCGTCATGGCGATGTGTGTGAGCGATCATATTCAGGGCAAGCAGAACGAATTCATGCCGCTATTCACAAAAGGAGTGAACGATGAAAGTCACCATCAACGGGCAGCCTAAAGACTTTCCCGCGGACTATGAAGCGCCGCTAAACCTCTATGACGTCCTCGCTCAGGAAGAGGTAATCGGCATGATGATCGCCGTTGCGCATAACGGTAATTTCATCCCGAAAGGCGACTACGCGCAAATCTTTATCGAAGACGGCGACGCGATTGAAATCGTCGCGCCAATGCAGGGAGGATAAAATGGAACTAAGGAAATGGGTTTCCGTCGACCATTACTATAAAGAGCTTTTCATCGGACAAGATGACGCGCTCGACTTTGCGCTCAAAAACAGCGCTAAGCATGAGCTGCCGCAAATCGCAGTCTCCGCAGCGCAAGGGAAATTCCTCAACCTCTTGGTCAAAACTTCCGGAGCAAAAAGAATTCTGGAGATCGGCACATTGGGCGGATACAGCTCTCTTTGGATGGCCTATGCGCTGGGTGATGATGGCAAAATCATTACGTTCGAATATGAAACCGCTTACGCCGCAGTGGCACAGGAAAATTTCGAAAACGCAGGACAGCAAAACAAAATCGAAATCAAAACCGGAGCCGCAACCGAGACCATGCAAGCGATGGTCGACCAAGGGGAAGAGCCGTTCGATTTGATCTTTATGGATGCTGATAAGCCCAACAACCCGAATTACTTCAAGCTTGCGATGAAGCTCGCTAAACAGGGTACGATTATCATCGCTGATAATGTTGTCCGTGACGGGGAAATTATAAACGCAGACAGCGAGGACGAAGCCATCCAAGGCTTGCGCGCCTGTAATGCTCTGATCGCCAATGAGCCGCGTGTTACGGCCACCACACTCCAGACCGTCGGTGACAAAGGTTATGACGGCTTCGCCTTTATCCGAGTAGAGGAATAGAATGACTGCATCACTCAATATCGGCGACACCATACTGCAATCGCGCTTGTTTTTAGGAACAGCGCAATACCCCTCGCCCAAGGCTTTGGAACAATCTATAGAAGCCGCGCAACCAGGACTCGTCACAGTGTCCCTGCGCCGTGAGAGCAAAGCGGGAAAAGGACAGGATTTCTGGAACATCATTAAGGGCTTCGACCTGCCCGTTCTACCCAACACGGCCGGATGCCATTCCGTAGCTGAGGCCGTCACCACGGCAGAAATGGCACGAGAGATTTTCGAAATAAACTGGATCAAGTTGGAAATCATTGGCGATGATTATACGCTTCAGCCCGACCCTTACGGACTAATCGAGGCAACAGAAACACTGATTGAAAAAGGCTTCAAAGTCTTCCCTTACATGACTGACGATCTGGTGCTCGCGCAAAAGCTTGTCGATGCGGGTTGTGATATTCTCATGCCTTGGGGTGCACCAATCGGCTCCGGTCGGGGGTTAAACAATCCCTACGCACTCAAACTCCTCCGTGACCGCTACCCGAATGTCACACTGGTCGTGGACGCGGGCATAGGCGCACCATCCCACGCCGCACAGGTGATGGAGATGGGGTATGACGCAGTGCTCCTCAACACCGCTGTTGCCAAGGCGGGTGACCCACCTGTCATGGCGCGCGCTTTCGCACAAAGCATCGAGGCAGGCCGCGCAGCATATCTCGCAGGGGTCATAGCCCCGCAGGAAAATGCCGAAGCCTCAACCCCTCTCATCGATAAGCCCATTTGGCATCAAA
>CAZLTT010000144.1:0-3012 GCA_964562515.1 uncultured Micavibrio sp. | reverse complement strand
CGCCAAGAATAATCAGCATGGCACGCAGAGAGTTACCATGCGCGGCGATCAGGACGTTTTTGCCCTCTTCAACCAGACCTTTGATATTCGCATCGTAGTAAGGGCGCACACGGTTTTCGACCACGTCCTGCAAACATTCACCACCCGGTGGAGGTGTGTCGTATGAACGACGCCAGATATGAACCTGCTCTTCACCGTACTTCTCTCGGGTTTCGTCCTTGTTCAGACCTGTTAAATCCCCGTAGTCGCGCTCACGCAGGTCGTCGTGATAAATCATGCTTTCAATCAGCTCAGGCTGATCTGTGTTTTCTAACGCCAGTTTGGCGGTTTTATTCGCGCGTGTAAGCGTGCTTGTGAACACCTGATCAAACTCGATACCTGCGGCTTTCAACTTGGTCCCTGCGCTCTTGGCTTCTTCAACACCGTTATCGGTCAAATCAACATCTTTGAACCCTGTGAAACGGTTCTGGAGATTCCATTCGGACTGGCCGTGGCGCAATAAAACTAAGTAATTCATTGTGATCAATCTTTCGTTTGAATTTAGCACAAGCAAAATCCAAGGATTCCGCCATAGAGTCAACAGGTAAAAAACTTGCATTTTCGGTAATATATCGTCTATACCAGTTGTCATAAGACAAGGGAGGTGCTTGTGAAAACAGCCCCAGTAGAAGAAATAAAAGATAATATGCGCCTGCGTGAAGAGTTCAAAGTTGGCGAATGGGTGCGCATGCAGACCGGACACAGGGCCGGTCAATCCGGACAAGTCATTGAATTGCATGAGGGCTATGCCGGAAAGGATACCTCTCAGCTCAGCGTTGCCTTCCCTAACATCTCCGGAGATATTACAACCGCAAACCGTTTGTTGGTTTCAAATAAGAAAGACATTGATCATACAATCCCATACGAGAAATTTGGTTTTGGCGATATTGTCCGCATTACAGCGCTTTTCGAAGACAATGACAGTAACGACACACTTGAGCTTATCAATGATGAAGCTATGGTTGTTCGTTCTGAGGCCCCTAACGCCGAGAATGGCGCTGAAGGCGAGTTGATTCTCATGATGGTTAACAGCGTAGGAAAAGGCGACCTCATAGGGGTTTCCGACGGCGTTCAGGCCATTGTCGAGCACACGGGTTCTAACGTGATCCATGAGCCACAAGGCAACAATGCCCGCTATATTACCGTTATGTCACGCAGCACAGGATTCCCCCACCCGTTTGCGGCTGATCCGTCGGACGACACCGTTGATCAACCATTACCTCAAGACAGTCTGTAATTTAACGTGATATCCCCTGAATACAGGGGTTTCAGCTCACCCATAAAAGCCTGACAAACCGCCTAAAATCTTTGACTTTGGCTGTCGATCGTGTATGAATGTGCTCGGTAGTTGGAATTGACCTGTGAGGTTGACTGTAAAGCGCAAATTTTTGTTTTTTACTGTCCACCCCACATCATTTCCAAAAATTTTAGAGGCTGTGACGTCAGGAGTGTTTCTCCGTGCGGCGTCTTGGCCATTTATCAAACCTAAGAAAGGTAAACTATATGTTTAACGTATTCCGCAAAGAAATTGATTTTGCAGGTAAAACACTCACTCTGGAAACAGGGAAAGTCGCCCGTCAGGCTGACGGTTGCGTCATCGCCACTATGGGCGAAACATCCGTTCTTTGTGCCGTAACAGGCGCAAAAAGCATTAAGGAAGGTCAGGATTTCTTCCCGCTTTCCGTTCACTATCAAGAAAAGACATATGCCGCGGGTAAGATCCCCGGTGGTTTCTTCAAACGTGAGGCACGCCCTTCCGAGAAAGAAACACTGACAAGCCGTCTGATTGACCGTCCGATCCGTCCATTGTTCCCGAAAGGCTTCCTGAACGAGGTTCAGGTTGTACTGACCGTGATTTCTCACGATCTGGAAAACGACCCTGACATGGTTGCACTGGTTGGTGCGTCGGCCGCCCTGACAATCTCCGGTATCCCGTTCATGGGCCCTATCGGCGGTGCGCGCGTTTGTTACAAAGACGGTGAATACCTGATCAACCCGCCAATGAGCGAAGTTGCTGAAACTGACCTCGATCTGGTTGTTGCCGGAACAAAAGAAGGCGTTCTGATGGTTGAATCAGAAGCACAAGAGCTTTCCGAGGAAATCATGCTCGGCGCGGTTGCAGCCGGTCATAAAGCTTACCAGCCTGTTATCGACGGTATCATTGAGCTGGCTGAAATGGCCGCCAAAGATATGTGGGATGTTCCTGAAACTCCTGAAGCGATCAAGAAACTGGAAGCCGACATCAAAGCGAAATTCGCGAGCGATGTTGAAAAAGCATACGGCATTCTCGACAAGCTTGAGCGTCAAGAAGCCGTTGGTGCGGTTCGTGATGCTGCGACTGAGGCATTCCTTGATGAAGAAAACGGCATTGATGCCAACATGATCAAGGGCAAGTTCAAGTCTCTGGAAGCCGACGTTGTTCGTGGCTCTATCCTGAAGACAGGCAAGCGTATCGACGAGCGTGACACGAAAACTGTCCGTCCTATCGTTGCGGAAGTTGGCGTTTTGCCACGTACGCACGGTTCCGCCCTGTTCACACGTGGTGAGACGCAGGCTCTTGTGGTTTCCACATTGGGTACAGGTCAGGACGAGCAAATCATTGATGCATTGGAAGGCGAATACAAAGAGTCATTCCTGCTGCATTACAACTTCCCTCCATACTCAGTCGGTGAAGCCGGCCGTATGGGCCCTCCGGGTCGTCGTGAGATTGGTCACGGTAAATTGGCATGGCGTGCGGTTCACCCGCTTCTGCCGACTGCCGAGGACTTCCCTTACACAATGCGTACAGTCTCCGAGATTACTGAATCCAACGGTTCATCCTCTATGGCGACTGTTTGCGGTACATCTCTCGCGTTGATGGATGCCGGTGTGCCTTTGAAAGCACCTGTTGCGGGTATCGCGATGGGCTTGATTAAGGAAGGCGATGAGTTCGCTGTTCTTTCTGACATTCTGGGTGATGAAGATCACCTTGGT
>CAZLTT010000143.1:0-3028 GCA_964562515.1 uncultured Micavibrio sp. | reverse complement strand
GTGATGAAGCTAGTAGAGTTTTTAGCGAATCGTTGCAAAACGGATATGTGATCAAAAGCGATTTTTCTTGGGGGCTAAGGCGCATGATTCCGGCTGGAAATCAGCGAGGGTCTGCCTGCCGTTAATCGAGATATTAGCTGTAAAATTATTTCGTGCAGTTACTCGGCATCAAGGATGAGGACTTGGGCGTCTTGTTCTCTGAATTGTGAGGGAGGTTCTATAGTGGCTGCGTCTGCGTTACCGATCGCCGCGAGCAGGTATACACCGGCGATTGCGCCGCCGCCGTAGCTTTTTGCATGGCGTATCGCGACAGTTTTACTGGCATTTACTGTATTGCAAAAGGCACCAACGCTGCCGGGCCATAATGCGACGGCAGTGAAAGCGGCTTTCGCGTAGAATGGGGCTTCTAGTTCACCCCAGATACCCAGAACCGCAGCGGTGGTCGGAGCCGTTATCGCCGCAGGGATGATGTAATCATTCACCAGTGCAGGTTCGTCGCTGACGCGCCTTCCGTGCAAGCTTTCTGTTTCGGCAAAAAGTCTCATATATGCGTCCTTTTTTTGGGCGATGGCAGACACTGCAAAAGTTATGAAAAAAGATCAAGTGTTTGGTGTGACGCGATATTGATTAGCGTTGGGAGCGCATAAAAAAACGGAGGCTGGACGGCCCCCGTTTCTTCGAAAATATATAAATCGGTGTTATGCGACTTTTTTCAGGTTTTGTGCGGCTGTTTTGCCGTTGTTTTCCTGTGCTTCGAATTCGACTTTGTCGCCTTCGTTCAGACCGGAAAGGCCGGATTGTTCAACGGATGAGATGTGTACGAACACATCTTTGCCGCCATCATCAGGTTCGATAAAGCCGTAGCCTTTTGTTGTGTTGAACCATTTTACTGTACCGGTTGCCATAGTGTTTCTCCTTTATTGCAATTCGGTTTACCGTCAATGCACCACGCGTTAACGGCGTTATGTTTGATCGCCCGCATCAAAAACGATGGCGAGCCGAAACGTCTTCAAACAGAATTTTAAAAGGGGAGTTTTCGTCCGGTGCTTTGGGCTTCAATGTAAAAGCGAAAGCTGTCTTCATAAAAGTCGTGTCGTCGGGTCGTGTAATTCAAACTACCCCCACTAAGCGCAGGTTTTGTGGCATGTGTCAAATAATATCCACCCGAGAAAAGCAAAAGCGACGCACAGGGCGCCGCTTTTTAGAAAAGGATATCTTACGCGGATTAGCGGGCGTTACGCTGATTTAGACGCGTGCGGATGTTGTCAGAATGATCTTGAGCGTTGCGTTGTTCGATTTCGCGAGCTTTGCGCAAGATTTCTTCTTCCTCTGCTGTGATTTGAGGCGTAGTTGCGGCGGCCGGCGTTTCCTCAACGATTTTTTCCGCACCAGCTTCCGGGGCTGTATTGTTCAGGCGCTCGGCTGTACCGGTTGCGCGGTCGATCGTGCTTTCTGTGTTTGAAATCGTGTTTTCAACGTCAGTCATGGCTTTGTTCAAGCGGCTGAAAATATCGGCCTGTGCTGAGCCTGAAACGGCGATAACGGCAGTGGCTGTGACGAGTGCTGCGGTTTTGAAGGACATGTTCTCTCTCTCCTGTAAAAAGCTGAATTAATATGCGCAGAACCTTGGCATGCTGTTTTAAAAAAGGCAAGAAAATCGAAGTCATTTGAATTAGCATGCTGATGTATACTGATTAGATCAGGTTTTAAGGAGAGAGCCGTGCGCGTTTTTAAATTGGGTTTGTTTGTTGTGTTTTTGCTGGTCGGGCAGGGTGGTGCATTTGCCGATCATCCGGGCGAGATCGAGCTTGAGCCGAGCGGAGTGGTCAGTGATGACGGGGAGTTTGAAATCCGTTTCAGAACGCATGAGGAGTTGGAGGCGGATATTGAACGCCATGATGCTGTAGAGCATGAGCATGCCGAGGAAGAGGACGGGCATAGCCACGGAAGTCACGAACACGATGACCATGAAGTGCATGAGCACAATGACGATGAAGAGGGGCACCATGTTGTCGATCAGGAAGATGAACATGAGCATAGCCATGACCATGATCACGCGCATTAAGGTTTCACTTATTTGTATTTGCATTTTGGGCGGGTGGTTTTCGCCGACGCCTGTGTTCGCGCAAGGCGATGTTGCGGAGGCCGAGGATGATTTACCGGAAAGCGGATCCGGCGCTTTGGGGCGTTTTACGTTGGAGGAGGCGCAAGGATATGCATTGCGTGTAATGAGCGGTGAAGTGATAGGCACGGACGTAGAACGGGAGCAGGGCGATCAAGTGTTCTATGAATATCTTATCCGTCGGCCTGACGGCTCTATTTTCGAGGTCGAGATCGATGCGACGAGCGGAGAGCTGTATGAAATAGAGGTTGAGCGCCTGGGGCGTGATCCGAACATGCCATTTGAAACGCTCAGCCCCGATGCAATGGAGGCCATAGCCGTTTCGTATGTGCGGGAAAAAAGTAATCGTGTGCTGCGTATTCGCGTGGCCGATGAGCGCCGGACAGTTTATCAGAGAAAATTGGCGCATTTATATGACATTAAACAGTCCAGTAAGGTTTATCGCGTTATCATTGATGCTATAGACGGGCGTATATTGTCGCATGAGCGGATAGATTGATTTTGATTATGTATAATAATTAACTTGTAATTCCGAAGGTTCTGGACTATGTTTACGACGATTTTAAAGAGGTTTTTTACGATGGCCGACAAACGCTTGATAGATTCTCCGATTTTCGCGACAGCAGTGAGCACATTTGCTGTGGTTGCTATGACGGCGTGCGCAGGAACGGCCGAGCCTGCTAAGCCTAATTCAGGTTTGAACGCGGCCGCGTTAAGCACGATAGAGGAAAGTCGTCGTGAGCAGGCCAAAGAGGCAGGTTTGTCTCAAGAGATGATTGACCGCGGATGCTTTGTTATTGAAGGTCAGGCCGGAGAGGCACCCGAAGCCGAAGAGGGTACTCAAGCGACTAAATATCAGGTTGTTTGCCCGGAAGTTTCTCAATAAGCGCATGTGAAGCCGTTTCT
>CAZLTT010000142.1:221-3029 GCA_964562515.1 uncultured Micavibrio sp. | reverse complement strand
ACTTACACCCGCAGGTCGTAAACGGATAAATCCTTATTTATAATAATTGGTGAATATCCTAAAGACCGGGCTCATCGCTGTGCTCTGATGAGGCAAGAAGTAACTCATTGGCATCTGCATCATAAGCCATATATCCGGGCAGCTTATTCACAGCTTCTTGACCTACAATAATATGAGTATCATCATTGTCAGAGGCCGGACCTTCAAAAGGCTCCGCTTTCGAATATTCACTATAGGCAACACCACCAACCAAAGCAGCAACCAATACACCAGCTCTTAACAAACGTCCGGTAATAAGATGATCATGCTCTGCTTCAACATCATCCAAACGCTTATTCATGTCTTCAATCGCTTCTTGCGCGGTCAAATTTTTCTTAGGATTCGGTTTAGGGCCGTGTAAATCAGTACCCCAATCATATCGCGTTAAACCAACTTCAGCTCTGCCGTCCATCCATGAACGCCAAGCTTGATGGTCAACCTCAAACCTAATACCTTTCGGACCGGAACGGATCACTGATCTAAATTTACCCGTTCTGTGGCCATATCTAGTTTTCTCTAAAAGCCCGAAATTACAAATCAACTTCGGCTCATCTTCTTTACCATGCTGCTCAATGCGTAGGGGTTTCAAGTGAGGGAACATAAACAATGTCGACAAGTTCCCCCTCATTTCAGCATAACGGGGCTTCAGAGCCTCCATAACGGTTTCCAGCGCACGACGTTTTGTCGCATTCACAGCAATACGTTGATCCTTTACTTCTTTCGCCAGCTGTGCGCGCCCTTCAGGCGTTTCACTAAGCTCTCTACGCCTTGCATCCTCCGCTTTTTCAGCTTCTTTTTGTTTCTGTTGGCGCTCTTCTTCGTCTAATTTTTCCTGCTCTCTTTTACGCGCAGCTTCCGCATTTGCCTTTCTTTGGCGCTCTATCTCGATGGCCTCATCCGCCAACCTTTTCTTTCTGCGCTCTTCTTCTAATTCACGCTCTCTCGCGTCTCTTTCTATCCGCGCACGGCGCTCAGCTTTATCAATAGCCTGACTGGCAATTTCCCGAAGCTCTTCAGGAGTGAAGTCCTTCTTTGCTTTCACACCCCCCTTCTCCGCATGCTCTTGCGCCTTTTCGTAGGCTTGCTGCGCACGATCCAATGCATCAGATGTTTCCGCGCGCGCCGCTTCGATTTCTTCCGGATTTGCATCGGGATTATCCGCTTGCTCTTCTACTTTGCGAACCATGTCTTCCGCCACACTGACAGCAACCTGCGCGACTTGGACCATCTCTTGTAATTGTTTTGAAATATCCTCAGAATCGGACGCTACATCTTCATTCGGAACTTTTGGCTCAACCAATGTAGTTCGCTCTGGATTTGCAGTATTTCCCTTGCTACCCGCTTGTGTAAGAGGCTTTGACTCAATATCTTCAGCACTCATAACTTTATTCCTGTGTTTTATTCACCCAATTCCACACAATGTGAAATTTAATTTTTATAAACTGTAAATTTATAGCACAATAATACAGTCCCTATCAAACATTCATAGAGATTTTAACATAAGATCATGACGAAATCCCTAAAACGAGGCTTACTTACTCCCCTTTTTTTGAAATTGCCAGAAAAAAAATATTCTTTTTTTAAATTTTTTGTCGATCACCGTATATCAGGCGGCTTTGCTGGATTTTTGCTGCTCCACAACATCTGCACAACGGTTACAGAGGTGCCCCGTTTCTGCAGACACTTCCGGTAGAACCTTCCAGCAGCGCTCACATTTTTCCCCAGACGCTTTTTGAATCGAAACAACAGCCTCACCCTTTTCAACGCTAACCTGTGAAACGATACAGATATCAGCCATATCAGCAGCCATACCAAGAACACTTTCAGATGATGTCTTAACAATAGGCGCGGCCTCTAGTGAAGAACCAAGTTCCTTACTTGCGCGCATTGGCTCGATAGCTTCCTGTACTGACTTACGTACAGCCATCACATCTGTCCATTTACCCGCAAGCGCTTCATTCTTCCAAGCCTGCGGCACCGCGGCGAATTCACGCAAATGTACGCTTTGTGCATCCGCAAACACACCTTCGGGGCGGTGGCTCCATGCTTCTTCGGCTGTGAAACACAAAATCGGCGCAAGCCACGCAGTCAATGAATCATAAACCGCGGCAAGCACAGTGCGGCATGCTTTACGCTCATAGCTATCCGCCGCGTCGCAGTACAAACGATCTTTGCGGATATCGAAATAGAATGAGGATAGCTCTGCGTTACAGAAATCATGCAAACGCTTAGCGAGTTTTCCAAATTCATAATTTTCAATCGACTCACGCACAAACACATCCATCTCCGCCAAGAGATGCAGCATATATTGCTCCAGCTCGGGCAGGTCTTTCGGATTGCTGAGATCAACTTGCTCATCCTTGGTAAATCCTTCAAGCGCACCAAGAAGGAAACGCAGCGTATTACGCAAACGACGATATAGGTCACTGGTGTTTTTCAGCGTGTCCTTACCAATGCGGATATCCTCATTATAATCAGACAGCATCACCCACAAACGGATAATATCCGCGCCGTATTGCTCCATCATCTTAAGCGGATCAACAACATTGCCCAGCGATTTGGACATTTTGTAGCCCTTCTCATCCAGAACAAAACCATGGGTCAAAACATTCTTATATGGTGCCTTACCCTTTGTTCCGACACTTTCCAACAATGATGAGTGGAACCACCCGCGATGCTGATCAGAACCTTCCAAATAAAGATCGATCTGATCGACGCCTTCGTAACACGGCCATGTCTGTGTATCTCCCACGACGAAAGCATGGGTAG
>CAZLTT010000142.1:0-211 GCA_964562515.1 uncultured Micavibrio sp. | reverse complement strand
CACATCGACAATGTCAAACACCTGCGTGTAATCATTGGCGTCATATTCATTACCAAGGAAGCGCTGCGCCGCGCCCTCTTGCCACCATGCATCCGCGCCCTCCTCTTCGAACGCTTCGCCGATGCGATCAAACACAGCCTTATCATTCAGAACGTCGCCTGTTTCCTTATGCAGGAATAGCGCAATCGGCACGCCCCATGCACGCTGGCGC
>CAZLTT010000141.1:2655-3170 GCA_964562515.1 uncultured Micavibrio sp. | reverse complement strand
CCGAGTGGTCGGTTTATTCTTTTTCGGACACATAAACCGCGCCGTCCGTATCAACGCGTAAAACCGCAACATGGCTATAATGCCCTGCGCCATCACCGCCAATGGCGACATCGTAATATTGCCCGGCGGGGAAATAATGATCATCTGTTGTCGCCGTCACGGAATCATCCCCGAAACGAACATAGATATTTTGCGTCGCGTACAGGCTGACAACCCGTGTATCAGCATCGAACGCGGTTGAATTGCGGGCCGAGGATACACCGCTACTGATCACATGCGCAGCGTCATTTTTAAACCGCAAAGCGGGAATGGGGTTATCGTTACTGTCCAAAGGCAATTTGGTAGACATAGCTTTCTCCTTTTTTAACAAACAAAAAACCGGCCATTGGGGCCGGTTGTGCTTAAAGATACAAATGTGGTGTTGAGGCCATCACTATGGCTGATAAATCACCTTATTTCAAGGAATTTTTTCCTAAACTATTGAGCAACAGCGGGTGTTTCAACTTCACCGGGCT
>CAZLTT010000141.1:0-2645 GCA_964562515.1 uncultured Micavibrio sp. | reverse complement strand
TATAATGAATCCATTGATGGAACCCTGAACATAGATTTCTTTTTCAATGAATACGGCGAATTCCAAATAGGTTGGAGTGAGGGCGTAGCTAATGAGCAAGGATAACTATTCCAACTTATTGAGCGACAGCGGGTGTTTCAACTTCACCGGGCTTGAAAACATGCTCGATGCGCATTTCACCCGACGGCACATCCAGCAAGGACACCGTAATCTCAACAGGCACGCGCCCGGAGGCATCGATATCCTTATATTGAGAAAGTTGCTGTGCGAAACGATTAGCCGCGTCAGCAGGCTCACTCGCCTGCTCGGGACGTTGCAAAAGCAAGCTGTACTCATTTTTGCCTGTCTGGCCGATAATATCGGATTGACGACGTAACAGCACGAGATACTGGCACAATTTCGCAACAGCAAACTCGGCGGCATAAATACCGTCGGTGGATGCGATTTCCGTATGATTGCTCAAAGCAATACGCAAGATATAAGTCTGTTCCCCATAACGGTCTGCTCGATCCATCGCAGACAGAAAGAGCTGGTTAAAAGCAGATTTCGCAATAACGCCGCCGGCACTTGGGAAGTCTTCGGAATCATCACTCAAATTCTGTACAACCTTGATCAAGCGCTTGGCATTATCAATCGAATTAAACACCGCTTCGGGGTCAATCGGCTTGCTCAACAGGTCGTTCGCTCCGGCCTGTACGGCCTCGCTGCGCGGAATTGTTTCCGAAGAAATAAGGATATATGGGTAATTAGCAACAGAACGGCGCATGCTCAAAATCAGTGGGCGCGGCGTAGTCAAAGGAGCGGGATCGAGCATCACAATGTCGAAATCATCATTGGCCAGTTTCTCGACAGCATTGTTCTTTACCGGCTCTTCAACGATCTGATGACCGACGGGCTCAAGCTTTGATCGCAGAAGCTGCGTTACGAGCTTATCCTGATCAACAACAAGAATTTTCATTCCTAATTCCCCACTTGTATTCTGACGTTACGGCATGAAAAGCCTAACATCTTTTATGATTGCCGATATTGGCAGAAAAGCAAAGCTTAATTTTTTACCTTTTTGAGCGGTAAAAATCTCAGCCGCTGCAATGATTTGTGTGTTTGACATGTGCAGCGGAGTATATTAGACAAACACAGTACTTTTTAGCCCCGCTGACGCAGGGTTGAGCCCAGGTGGCGGAATTGGTAGACGCGCTACGTTCAGGTCGTAGTTCTCGTAAGGGAGTGAAGGTTCAAGTCCTTTCCTGGGCACCATAACCAAAAGCATATTAAGAGTTTGAATTCTATGAGCTTTACGCTGCACAAAGGGGATATCCCCGCAGATCTCGACCTTGGATCCGTCATCGCTGTCGATACCGAAACCCAAGGATTAAACCCAAACCGCGATAAACTCTGCCTCGTACAGCTTTCCTCCGGTGACGGTCACGCGCATTTGGTTCAACTTGACCGCGAAACATATGACGCACCGAACCTGAAAGCCATGCTCGGCAACCAGAATGCGATCAAGATTTTTCACTTCGCCCGTTTTGACATCGCGATTTGTAAAAAATATCTAGAAGTTGACTGCACACCTGTTTACTGCACACGTACGGCCTCCCGTTTAGTCCGCACCTACACTGACCGCCACGGTCTGGCACAGTGCTGCCGCGAATTGCTCGGCGTTGATTTGAACAAGCAGCAACAATCTTCGGACTGGAGCGAGAGCGATCTAAGTGATGCACAGCTAGAATACGCTGCCAGTGACGTCTATCACCTGCACGCTTTGAAAGAAAAATTCGATATGATGCTTGCCCGTGAAGGACGCACCGAACTCGCGCAACAATGTTTTGACTTCCTGCCGACCCGCGCCGACCTTGATCTGGGCGGATGGCGGCATGATGATATTTTCGCGCATAATTAGATTGAGCGCCTGAGGGCCAATATGAGCACCGCACCAAAATCCGCAAATTCCCCGTCCAGCCTCGATCAGGCGCGTGCCGCGCTACAAACTGAAATCGAAGGATTGCAAGCGCTGCAAAGCGCATTGGATGACAATTTCGATCAAGCGGTTGAACGCGTCCACGAAATGAAAAACAACGCCTCACACGGCCGTTTCATCATTGCGGGGATCGGCAAAAGCGGCCATGTAGGACGCAAGATCGCAGCAACGCTCGCCTCGACAGGTACACCGTCATATTTCGTCCATCCCGGTGAGGCCAGCCACGGCGATATGGGCATGATTACCGAGCATGATATTGTTCTGATGCTGTCCAATTCCGGCGAGAACAGCGAGCTAACCGACCTGATCCATTACACACGCCGTTACGACATTACGCTGATCGCGATGACCAGTAACGCCGACAGCACACTCGGTCAACATGCGGATATTACGTTGCTGCTGCCAAAAGCACCCGAGGCATGCCCGAACGGCCTCGCGCCGACAACATCAACAACCATGATGATTGCGCTCGGCGATGCTTTGGCCGTTGCCCTGCTCCACCGCATGGGCTTAACACCCGAACAATACAAAGTCTTCCACCCCGGTGGAAAGCTCGGTCAACGCCTGATGAGCGTAGCCGATATCATGATCAAACATGATAACCTGCCGCTTGTTGATGAGAGCGCCAAAATGGATCAAGCGATCCTGACCCTGAGCGAGAAAAACC
>CAZLTT010000140.1:0-3197 GCA_964562515.1 uncultured Micavibrio sp. | reverse complement strand
TACCATCATCGAGGTTCCAAGCCATCACGCCGAGACATTGACCGTCGTCGCTCATGATCAGATCAATCGCAAAATATTCGATAAAGAACTCAGCTTTATGTTTGAGCGCCTGCGTGTAAAGCGTATGCAAAATCGCGTGGCCGGTACGGTCAGCGGCCGCACATGTACGTTGCGCTGTACCTTTACCGTAATGGGTGGTCATACCGCCGAATGCGCGTTGGTAGATCTTACCCGCTGCTGTTCGGCTAAACGGCACGCCGTAATGTTCAAGCTCGATGATCGCCGGGATCGCTTCACGGCACATATACTCAATCGCGTCCTGATCGCCAAGCCAGTCAGACCCTTTGACCGTGTCATACATGTGGAAGCGCCAGTCATCCTCGCCCATATTTCCGAGCGCTGCGGAGATACCGCCCTGTGCCGCAACCGTGTGCGAGCGCGTCGGGAACACTTTTGAAATAATCGCCGTTTGCAGCCCTTTTTCAGCACAACCGAAGCCCGCGCGCAAACCTGCACCGCCCGCCCCGACAACAACGACGTCGTATTCGTGATCTACAATTTCGTAACTTTCTGTGACTTTATCAGCCATTATCTGCTCACCCCTTGCTTACAAAGCAATCTTGAGAATTGAAAAAATACAGGCGACTGCCAATGCGAAGAAGAACAGCTTTGTGCCGATCAACTTCAAAACTTTAAACCACTCTTTATGAATGTAGTCTTCTACAACGACCTGTGAACCCAAAACACCGTGATATACGGTTGATACGATAAACAGGATCGCGAAAATAGCATTCAACGGTTCGGCAAGCCATGCGGTGAATTCCGCGTGGGATGCGCCTTTTAAAGATACGACCGAGAACACAAACCAGATCACGAGCGGTATATTCGCGATCGCCGTAATTCTCTGCTTCATCCAATGGTCAGCGCCATGTCCGGCGGAACCAAGACCACGGGCACGGCCTAATGGCGACTTAATGCCCTCACTTTCCCATTTCAGCTTCATTCTGCACTCTCCTTAAGCACGGGCGCTTCTGTGCATGCGACATGCGGCAAAGAGCAAGCACCCTCCTCAACACACAGCTCATAGCAGGTTCTGTCACCTCTAAAGTCCTTAGCAGTGTCGGAATAACTCTCACAAAGCTTCTTACAGGATTGCTCCTGCTGTTGTTCGACCTCCGTAGTCACTGTTTCCGCCTGACTATATGCGGCGAACCAGGTGATACCGGTCAGCAATACCGTCAAAAACAAGACGAAATAACCGGCCTTGTAAGCATTTTCAATTTTGAACAGATAGCCCATGTCCCAGAACAAGTGACGGATGCCGTTGCTCATATGATAGAAGAGCGCGACAGACCAGCCAAAAATCATGAACGTGCCCAGCGGACTTTCGGCAAAATTCTGCGCAATATTATAGGCATTTTCACTGGTAGCCGCGGCGATCAACCACCACGCAACCATCAATGTGCCTGCCATAAGTGCGACACCCGTAGCACGATGCATGATTGACAACATAGATGTCATTTGCGGCTTATAAATCAAAAGATGCGGGGAAAGCGGCCGTTCTTTCGGCGGCGAAGCATTCTCGGACATGAAAAACTCTTTCGTTAACGCTCAGTTATTCTTCGCAGTTATAATAAGCGTTCGAAACGGTTTTTCAATGGCTGAATCGCAATCAAAACCTTATTTTTATTCGGCTTTTTCGGACGTTTTTTCGTCTGGCACGTAATCGAGTGCTACGCCGTTTATACAATAGCGCAATCCGGTGGGCGGCGGGCCGTCCTTAAAGATGTGACCGAGATGCCCGCCACAATTGGCGCAGTGAACCTCGGTTCGGGCGTATCCGATTTTATAATCCGTTGATGTACCGACAGAATATTCATCATGCGGCTGATAGAAGCTCGGCCAACCGCTTTCACTGTAAAACTTGCTATCGGTAGAAAAAAGAAGGTGACCGCAACCGACACAATAAAACTTTCCGGGGTCTTTGACATCTATCAACGGTGACGAACACGACCTTTCGGTACCTTCGCTTCGCAAAATCTTATATTGCTCGGGCGTTAAGCGCTCTCGCCATTCCTCATCCGTTAGCTCGAACGGAAAACTTTCGGCCTTACCGTGTGATTTTTTCGGTTCTTTACTCGTAAATCCAAACATATCAAATGCCTTTGCAGGTGTTGCGACCGCCAATGCACTGAACGACACGGCGCCCATCAAAAAATTACGTCTATTGATCTCAGGTGCTTTCATAACGTCAAAACTCTTTCTTGTTACGTTTATATTCGCCAATCAGACGTTAAAAGTTACCTTTTTCAGCTTTTTTAATATCAACATCCCTAACATAAACCCTTATGGTATAATAATATGATGCATTACGCAGAATTTTCAGTTTTCAAGTAATTACAAAGGGATAGACGGATTTATGGCTCAGGAGAATTTTGATAAGGACTTGGTTAGCACCAGTAAATTTTACATGCTGCGTGCGCTCATTGCCATGGCCCATGCAGACGGCGTTGTATGCGACGAAGAACGCGCCTATATGGCGGCGCTGATGAACCGTCTTCCGTTGTCCGAAGAGCAGCGCCAAACTCTGGAATCCGATTTGGATGAGAAGCAAAATATCGATGATCTGGTGAAGTACATCAATGACCCGAAATATCGCGGTCAATTGCCGTACTTTGCGCGCCTGATGGCTTTTAAAGACGGTGTTTTAGACCCAAGCGAAGAAGCATTGATCGAAAAAATGCGGATTGCTGCGACGGATGGTCTGGATATGGACGCAATCCGTGCCGAAGCAAAAACAGCGGCACAATTAGAGATGAATGCGCACAGCATCGAGATTGACAAGATCAGGCCTCATGGCGGGCTGTTCGGTGCATTCGACAAGATGATGTTGGCTATGGGCTTTGACCTGCTGCGCGACTAATCAATCAAATAAATGACCGACATACGGCTCAACTTTGTAATCATCGGGACATGAATAATATCCCGGTGATCCGACGACTTTGACTTTGTCACATGAATTTCCCGACTCACCGTAGCTTTGACGCACGCCCTCGCTCATGATTGCATCCCAATCACGATCGCTCAGGCGATTTCCCGCATTTAACGGCGAACACCCGGCGAGAAGAAAGAGCGCACAAACTCCAGCTTTCGTGCGCTCAAGAGACATTAAGCGGCGGCTTTGGCTTCTTTATTGA
>CAZLTT010000139.1:0-3225 GCA_964562515.1 uncultured Micavibrio sp. | reverse complement strand
GTGAACACAGACTTCCAATTTCAACACTTACCGGCCATGTTCTGAACCAACTTCCGCGCCGCGGCGACTTGGTGTTTCCAGCACGCGGGAGCTTGGCAAGACCGTTCAATGGTTGGGGCAAGTCGAAGAAACGATTTGATGAAACTCTAAATGTTGGACACTACGTGCTGCACGATCTGCGTCGCACATTTAGTTCAAACATGGCACGGCTGGGAACACCAATTCACGTCACGGAGCGATTACTCAACCACATCAGCGGAACGGTCAGTGGCGTGGCCGCTGTATATAATCGCTACAGCTACGTCGATGAGATGCGCAACGCATTGCAAGCCCATGACAATTTTCTTGCAAAAACGGTTGATGCTTCTGGCCTAATGGAAGCGCTCTGAGTGACCTCCTCCCCTGAAACGTCCTCGATTTGAGGTTAGTCTGTTCTCCACCTGAGGACACAGACGATGAAGAGAAACCGTTCCAGCGAAGCGCGGTTTATTTGCATTCTGAAGGAGCATTCGTCGGGTATGGGCGCGTCCGAGCTGTGCCGAAATCACGGGATCAGCGATGCGACTTTCTACAACTGGAAACGGAAGTACGGCGGATTGGAGGTCGCCGATGCAAAGCGTCTGAAGGCGCTCAAAGCTGAGAATGCAAAGCTGAAGAAGTTGCGGGCCGAACAGATGATGGTGAGCAGCCCAATCTGACTGGTCCATGTTGAGTGTTAGTGCATGACCGGCCTCCGATCCATTGGGATGATGGTTTCCGGTGCCGGGGGTCGATATCCGAGGGCGCTGTGTGGCCTCTTTGTATTGTAGTGCCGCCTCCATCTCTCAATGATGATCTGGGCTTCCCTGAGTGAGTAGAAGATCTCTCCATTCAACAGCTGGTCGCGGATGCGCTCCATCCCGTCCTGTGCGGCTGCGGGCACAACATCCGCATGATACTCGCCCACCTCCGGGCGCTATGGGCCGAAATCCTGGCAGCGCTGATGGCGACCTTCGGCGCGAACAGTACGTCCAGCGGTGCGAAATCTGGCTTCAGAGCGCTCGGAGCGTGATGTTCAGCGCCGACCCATTAGGCTACCGAAGCGCCTTCAACTCTTCAAAGGTGTAGGAGCAAAGTTTTGGATTGATCTATGTCAAGGTGTTGAAGCGCGGCACATGTAAATCTGCGGGTGATCAGACAAACCTGAACCGTCACCTTCAGCGTGCCAGAAAGACGAGAGAGTTTTGGTCCATGGTTGGCATGAAAACCACTCGGATGATAAGGCATAATTGCGACAACGTACGTAGAGTTTTGCCGCGGAGTTTTCAGAGGTCAAAAGTCAGGCTTTCGCGCTGTCATTGAACACGGCGAAGTAGATAGTGTGAGAATCGCGAGGCCTACCGACCAAAAAATCGCCAAGTGCCTACCAGCTGAGTTTCAACAAGAAGGCGAGAATTCTCTACGAAGTAGGGAAAATCGTGAGTGAAATCGGTACCGCTATTGTTTATGCTGAGGAGGTCAGTTCTTCCGTATCGGCCCGTACGAAGCTGGAATGCATCACGATATTCGGTCGATACATTCCAACTGACAGGAAAAGTGCGACTACGCTGAACCGAGTGATCCGTCAGAAAGCTCCCTCAGATGCGAATGGTGAATGATAAATGAAATCAGAGAGGCCGCTGCCTACCCCTTTGCTATGTATTTTTCGATGGGACTTAAAGTCATGTTGAGCCGCCAAATAAATTGCCGAAACGAGTCTTCGGATTGAGCCGATGTCATTTATTCGTCTTTCTCTGCCAGTCTTTTGCGCCTGTATTTTTTGGATTAGTAGCCTGAACTATGCACATTCTCAGACAGACACCGAAATACAGCCGTATTTTCGCAGCATAGAGCTACCCATAGCGGTTGCCGTGGTACATGGAACCGGGTCAGTAATCGGGCCAGAGTTTTTTGAAGCGCTAGTGGGGGCAGACGCCGGTGGGTTCCTACGCCACGAGCAGAGGGCGCGCTCTTTCAGCGACGCCAACGCTGTTGTATTCATCATAGATACGTGGGCGGAAGTAGCGAGTTTGCCTTTCCAACAACAACTCTCTTATGTCTATGAGCCGGTATCTGCTTTGCCAGAAACGGTCTCGGGATTTGGAACTCGATTGATTGCCACTGATGGCACCCAGATCGGCATCGTGTTTGTTGCTGAGAGATTCTTGCCGGAAGACGCCTTGGCTTGCGGTGTCCAAGTTTTTTATAGATCGCTTGTTGTCGGCTTTGACGGCGGTGAGTTGGGTTTCATCGAGAATACTCAAACCTGCTGAGGTTGAAAATGGACGACGAAAGCGAAGGCATTATCACGTTCTCGTTGGATGCTCCAGTAACACTTAGTTCATTCTCGTTTCCAGTTTTCGCCGGGAGAGCGAGCGGAATTCTGACGGTGCGCACAGAGTTTTTACCCGCGAACGGTTCGCACCGACAGTCGTTCGAATACGATTATTTCGACCCTAGACCTCCAGACAGTAGGCTCAGACTTACTTCCGATGAAACAGGATTAACCCACGTCGAGGGATCTGTTCGCGCCATCGGCACTACAGTCCCAATTGTTGAAGTTGAGGCTTCAGGATGGATTGGTCTCGAGTGGGAAACCGGTGATGGCTTAAACGGAATCGCGAACGCCTCCGCGACTGTCATTCCTGGGCGAGATATACCAAGCATCGACCCTCTCACACAACTGGGAAGTGGTCGAACAAATGTAAGTGCCACAGCCCGGATTGATCTCGATGAGATCGCGGGGCGACTTCTTTTTGACAATGCCGCTGACACTGTTGATCGCATAGCACTAGAAACACTTTTACGGGCGCGCCTCATCGGAGAGACAAACGGCATCCTTCCAGACTGGGTGTCGCCAAGCACTGACACCGCTACATATTTGGCAATTCAAGAGGCAAATGGTGTCCCCAATCCTGTCCTTTGGTCATACCCAATTGATTTGATTAACTCCACGTACTCGGGGGGACGAGGAGTCAATTACGACGATGGTGGTTCCTCTTCAGGTGGGTCCAGCTCTTCGAGCTCAGGCACCTCCCGCGGTCCCAACCTTCCACCCACCTCCTCTGCTCCTACCCCCAACCCCCACCCACCGTCACCTGTCCCGTCTGGCAACAACGGCGGCGGCACACAGAACAATGCGTCCCCTCCTAGCGGCAACACCAACAATAGTCCGCCACCCCAAAGGTCCGACCCTGGTCGTCCGAT
>CAZLTT010000138.1:0-3289 GCA_964562515.1 uncultured Micavibrio sp. | reverse complement strand
AGTAATTTATGCGGCGACCGCGGAACGGGCTCCACCCTTCCCAGTAATCTTTCGAGAACTTGTCGAGGTTCGGTGCAATATATTTATCGTAATTTTCGATGTTACGCTTCTCGTCGGCATGACCGAAAAACGCAAAGAAACTTTCATAATCAGGCAAATGCTTGATCGCAGTTGTTTTTAAACGGGTCAAGGCGACGTGTGCAGGGTTCAGGTCGATAGCGGCAACGCGCGCAGGCTTTTCCGTCAGGTAATTCATGACATTACAACCGCCGGAGGCAATCGTCATGATCTTGCTGTGCTCGTCCAGTTTCAAACCTTCAAGATCAACTTCCGGATCTTCCCAGATTTGTGGGTAAACAAAACCGCGAAAAGACAAGGTAAACAAGCGCTCTAAGAAGCCTTCTTTACTCAAGGCTTTATGGTCATGCACAGCATCTTTCAAAAGCTTGGCATTCGGCTTTTCGCCATTGTCCTGTTCAGGTGTTTGTTCGGTCTTGACGGCTTGTTCTGCACTCATTGCGATATATCCTTTGATTAACCCTAAAAGCTATATATATAAAACGCGAGGCTTACAACGGGTTTTGTGGAATTAATATGGCGGAAGCTGCGGAAAAGTTGATGAATGACGATCAGGTGCTCTATAGCGCACCTGAGGGACAGGATGCGCGCATTCTGGCCGATAAAGCCCGTGCTTTGATGCCGCAGGACAAAGTTCTGGTCCATATTGCACTCGATGATACGCGTGTAGCCACTTTGCGTGAACTGCTATCCTTTTTCGCGCCTGATGTTGCTGTCGTGGATTTCCCTGCGTGGGACTGCCTTCCCTACGACCGCGTATCGCCCAATGCGGATGTTGTCGCCCGCCGTGTTGCCGCTCTATCGAAGCTGCTGATGTGGAAGGAAGAGGCCAAGCGCTATCCACGCATCGTTATTACGACCGTAAACGCAGCCACACAGCGTGTTATGCCACGTTCGGCTTTGGCGGGTGCGTCCTTTTCCGCAACCAAAGGCGGGCGCGTTGATGTCGATGACTTGCAGTCATACCTGACGGCAAACGGATATAGCCGCACCGAAACAGTCCGTGAGGCAGGTGAATATGCTATGCGCGGCGGTATTGTCGATCTGTTTCCACCGGGGGACGAAGAGCCTGTCCGTCTCGATTTATTCGGTGACGAGGTTGAATCCATCCGCCGTTTCGATCCGCTCACGCAGGTCACGGATAAGGACGTAGACAGTTTCAGTCTGCAACCCGTAACCGAATTCTTCCTCAATGATGAAGCTATCGACCGATTCCGCAGCGGTTACCGCGAAGCGTTCGGCGTTGTGCAAAACGATCCTTTGTATGAATCCGTGTCCGAAGGACGCCGCTATAATGGTATGGAGCATTGGCTGCCGCTTTTCTACGAAAGCATGGACACGGTATTCGATTATGTCGGCGGGCACGAAGTGACCCTCGACCATCACGGGCGCCGTGCAGAGGCCGAACGTATGGACCAGATAGAGGATTTCTATCAATCCCGTAAAACTCTGGAAAAAGCCGCGAATGAGAAAAAGTCAAAAGATGTCAGCCTGACCGGGGCAGTTTATCGCGCGCTTAAACCTGATGCTCTGTATCTGCTCGAAGGGGAGTGGCAGCGCATAATCAATGATGCAGAGTTTCTCTCGCCCTTCGCTGCGCCTAAAGACGAAACGCCGCAAGTAAAAAAGGCACGCGATTTTGCGGATATCCGCGCGCTACAGGACGGCGACCTGATGGGTGAACTGAAAGCGCACCTTGCATCTTTGCAAAACGATACCCGCAAGCTACTGATCGCCTGTTATTCCGAAGGCTCCCGCCAGCGTGTACAAACCATGCTGGATGCAACATCTATACGGGGGTTAAAAACCGTTGATAACGCGGAAGAGGTAAAAAAACTCAAAGCGCATGAGGTCGGCCTCTGTATTCTTGCGCTAGAGCATGGCTTTACCGCGCCTGATCTTGCTGTCCTCACCGAGCAAGATATCCTCGGCGACCGTCTTGCGCGTAAAGCGTCAAAGAAGAAAAAAGCCGACAACTTCCTGCGCGAGGTCTCTTCTCTCGACGAAGGCGATCTTGTTACTCATATCGAACACGGTATTGGCAAGTTCATTGAGCTTGAAACACTGAAAGCCGCAGGCACGTTGCATGATTGTTTGAAAATCGAATATGCGGGCGGTGACCGCCTGTTTGTGCCAGTTGAGAATATCGAGGTCCTTTCCCGTTTCGGCGCTGATGAAGGCACGGTTCAGCTCGATAAGCTCGGCGGAGCGGGGTGGCAAGCCCGTAAAGCCCGCGTGAAGAAAGACCTGATGGCGATGGCGGACGGCTTGTTAAAAATCGCCGCTGCGCGTCAGCTCAAGAAAACCAAACCGATCGAGATTTCCAAAGAACTCTACAACGAATTCGCCTCCCGCTTCCCGTATCAGGAGACGGATGATCAGGATCGCGCCATCGAATCTACCCTCGAAAGCATGGCAAAAACGCACCCTATGGACCGTCTTGTTTGCGGCGATGTCGGCTTTGGCAAAACCGAAGTCGCCTTGCGCGCGGCCTATGTTGCCGCCATGGATGGTTATCAGGTCGCGATTGTCGCGCCGACAACGTTGCTCGTGCGCCAACATTACAAAAATTTCATGGCACGCTTTGCAGGAACGGGCTTGCGTGTCGAGCAGCTCTCTCGTCTTGTCACAGCCAAAGAGGCGACCAAGGTCAAAGACGGCATGCGTGACGGTTCGGTGAATATCGTTGTCGGGACACACGCGCTGTTTGCTGAAAGTGTGAAATTCGACAATCTCGGTTTGTTGATTGTCGATGAAGAGCAGCGTTTCGGGGTGAAACAAAAAGAACGCCTGAAACAGCTAAAAAACAACGTCCACGTTCTGACCCTCACCGCGACGCCGATCCCGCGTACGTTGCAAATGTCACTGACGGGGGTGAAGGAAATGTCGCTCATCACCACACCGCCCGTTGACCGCCTCGCTGTACGCACCTTCGTCATGCCGATGGATATCATGGTCATCCGCGAGGCGCTCTTGCGTGAGCATTACCGTGGCGGCCAGTCTTTTTATGTCTGCCCCCGTATCAGCGATATGGAAGAGCTGGAGAATATGCTCAAAGAGGAAGTGCCGGAGGTTAAAGTTATTGCCGCGCATGGTCAGATGTCGGCCACCGATCTCGAAGACCGTATGAGCGCCTTTTACGACGGGCAATATGACGTATTGCTCGCCACCAACATTATTGAAAGCGGTATCGATATTCCCACCGCCAACA
>CAZLTT010000137.1:0-3313 GCA_964562515.1 uncultured Micavibrio sp. | reverse complement strand
TGATCCAGATGTTGGAATATATGGATTTGAAGCCCGGAACACGGATGCAAGACATTGAAATTGATCGTGTTTTCCTCGGCTCATGCACAAATGCACGGATTGAGGATTTAAGGGACGCCGCAGAAGTCGTCAAAAGCAACAAAGTCGCAAAAACAGTAAAAGCGATGGTTGTCCCCGCCTCTTCTCAAGTTAAAAAGCAGGCAGAAGACGAAGGTTTAGACCAGATATTCATAGATGCGGGCTTTGAATGGCGTGAAGCGGGTTGCTCGATGTGCCTTGGCATGAACTCGGATACACTCGACCCCGGTGAGCGTTGCGCATCAACGTCTAATCGCAACTTTGAAGGACGTCAGGGACGCGGCGGTCGTACGCACCTTCTCTCCCCCGTCATGGCAGCGGCTGCGGCAATCACGGGCAAATTAACAGATATACGAACATTTAAGGACAAATAGTATGGGCGGATGGCCTGATAGCTTTAATTTTGACACCGATCCTGTATGTCAGAATGTATTTAAACCCTTTATTGAAGAGCAGCTAGCCGAATTAGAGCTGTATGACTCACAAAGGCCGGATGGGCATACATATGTTTTCCATGAGCATGCGCAGCGCGTGGCCAAAAACACCAAACGCGCCTGTGCGCAACTCGGATTCAGCGACATTGTCGCCAATAATATGTATTGGGCAGTGCTGCCGCACGATATCGGGAAGAAAAACCTGCCCGTCGACATATGGGATGTTGAAGATAAGCCCGATGACGGCCTTAAAAAATACCGCCGTACGCATACTTTGCTGGGCGCGCAGATCGTTGAGGAAGTATTTCACGACATCAAGCACCCGTTTAAAGACCTGATTATCGACATTATGCGCTATCACCATGAACAAATGGACGGCAACGGCACACACAACATCCCGGCAAACGAGTTATCACCTCCCGTACGCCTTGTAGCAATTACCGAAGCGTATGACGGGTGGAGAATATGGCGCCCGCATTACGGGGACCGCGACATTTCACCACCGGGTGTTTTGAAGCGTATGCGCGAGGAAAAAGGCGCAGAAATCTTTGATATGGAGTTGTTTGAAGCGTTTGCCGAACTTAAAATGAATGATTTCGAGGCCGGCAACCTTCTACTGCCTTACTAATAGGGCTTAGTAGTAAGCGCCCTGACGGTAATCCCATGTCAGGAAGTGATCAGACAGCAGGTTCATGATCTTGTCGATATCCAAACCTTTACGGATCATCACAGGTGCTGGCGTTACACCGCGCTCGCCCTTTTGCTCAGGAACGAGTGTGCCTTCATCATCCACCATAGAGATCATAACGCCCTGCTCATAGCGCGTTTCGGCGTCTTTGTCAGGTTGGATTGAGGCCACGTAGTCGTTGGCTTCGATCAGAAGGTCGACTTCGTTTTCAATACGGTCACCAACATTTTCGATCATGCCGCGGTTACCCTTACCGGACGGGTTAGCAGATGACGCCAGAGACAATTTCTTCTCGTTTTCCCAAAGGGCTTTGGCCATTTGTTCGGAAGGCACACCGAATTTGATTACGAAACAGGATGTTTGACGACCATCCATCATCAGCTCATCTGAACCATCTTGAGGGATGAATTTCTTGCCCTCTTCTTTCCATGGAAGGATACAGCCGAGAAGGATGTCCTGATCCCAATGCGCTTGATAGAACGCTTCGATCTCAGGTGTAAGTTGCGCCAATGCGCGCAGCTGATCCATTGAACCACAAAGCACAACCCCCGGCTTATTACGTTTGCGCTCTTTAGCTGCAAATTTGCGTTCCAGACCGGCTTTATCAGACGTCATGATGATGTAGCCAACCTTTGTCGGGCTTACGATTGCGCCGCCGCCGTTCTTCAGGATTTCATAGCCCTGCTGGTTCAGTTCACCGTCCCAACGGGTCTTTTTATCTTCAACATTTTGTGCTTTTAGGGCTTCACCCATGTGTCGTCTCCATATTTGAAATCGAAAGCACAATAAGCAATGGACAAAGGCAGGTCAATTGAATACGGTGCAAAAATGCAAAAATTCACCAAAATAGTGAGTAAAGCCGCGCCTTTGGAGCGATCTGACTTCGATACGGACCAGATTTACCCGAAGCAGTTTTTGCGCACCGTCAAACGTATGGGGCTGGGCGATTACGCATTCTATGATTTGCGTAACGATCCCGATGGTACGCCGCGTGACGATTTTGTGCTGGATCAGCCGCAATATAAAGGCGCGGAGATACTTGTTACGGGACGAAACTTTGGCGGCGGGTCATCACGAGAGCATGCTGTCTGGTCGATGATGGATTTAGGCTTACGCGTTGTCATCGCACCGTCTTTTGGCGATATTTTCTTCAATAACAGCTTCAAGAACGGGTTGCTACCTATCCAGTTGCCGCAGGAGCAAGTCGACGAGATTATGCGAAGCGCGAAGGAGCAGCCCGACGCGGAAATCGAGATTGATCTTGAGAAGCAGACAATCACACGCGGTAATCAGTTCACATTTGAATTCGAGATCGATGCGTTTAACAAAGAATGTTTGATGAACGGGCTGGATGATATCGGCCTGACGTTGAAGAAATCCGTACATATCGATAGTTACGAAGAGAAAACCAAATCAGAAAGGCCTTGGATTTAATGTCTAAAACGTTGTTAGTGCTTCCCGGTGATGGAATTGGCCCAGAGATTGTTGCTGAAGCGGTTAAGGTCATTGAATGGCTTAATGACAATGCCGATTTGGGCCTATCGCTTGAGCATGATTTGATCGGCGGACAGGCCTATGACGAGTATGGCGCGCCGTTAACGGACGAAACACTTGAGAAGTGCCGCAAGGCCGATGCGATTTTAATGGGCAGTGTTGGCGGGCCAAAATGGGACGGCGTTGATTACGATAAACGTCCAGAGGCGGGTTTGTTGAGGCTTCGTAAAGAGCTCGATCTATTTGCCAATCTGCGCCCTGCCCTAGTATTTGATGCCCTTGTTGATGCGTCGTCTTTGAAGCCCGAGATCGTCAAGGGGCTGGATATACTCATTGTCCGCGAATTGACGGGCGGCGTGTATTTCGGTGAGCCGCGCGGGATCGAGGATCTCGGAAATGGCGAGCGTCGTGGCTATAACACGCAGGTTTACACGACATCAGAGATCAAACGCATTGGTAAGGTCGCATTCGAGCTGGCGCGTAAGCGTTCCAATCGCGTGACGTCTTGCGAAAAAGCGAATGTGATGGAAAGCGGCAAGCTTTGGCGCGAAGAGATCACTGCCTTGCATGGTGATGCATATAGCGATGTTGAGTTAGAGCATATGTACGCCGATAACGC
>CAZLTT010000136.1:0-3323 GCA_964562515.1 uncultured Micavibrio sp. | reverse complement strand
ACCAGATCAGGCGACAAGCTGCCCATCTACGGCCCTAATACATACGCCGCCCTCAGCGGATGACGAAAACTCGGCAAATCAATGGAATCCGCCATCAACTCTACCCCGACGAGCGAGCATTTATCCGGCAATTCCATATCTTCGACACTGCTATACTCATAATAGGGAACATGATCGAACGCATCGGATGTATCCGACACCCTCAGCAAGTCGACATCGACATCAGGTTCAATTGTAAAAAAGAAATTAGCACCGAACGAATGTGCCGTACGTGCAATCGTACCCACATTCTGCTCTTTGCTAATACCCTGTACGCCTATTCCGAAATATCCTCGCATCGCCTAACTCTGCAGCACTTTTTTCATTCTGTCCAATGCTTCGAGCAAACGATTTTCGGAAACCGCAAAACACATACGAATATATCCGCGTGCAGACTCCCCGAACGCACAACCCGGTGAAAGCAAGACGCCTGTCTCATCGATAAATCGCTTGGTCATCGCTTTACAATCATCTTGGCCATGGACTTTGAAAAAGCCGTAAAATGTCGCATGCGGATAATCCATATCGATATTGCCCAGATCCTTAAAATACTGGACCAGTATATCGCGGTTGGACCGCCACAAATCAACCTGCGACTTCAAGAACGGCTCGCCATCACGTAAAGCCGCAATCGCGCCATATTGTGTGAAGGTCGGCGGACAAAGATTGTTATACAACGCCACATCGCGGATTTTGTCCTCGGCAATTTTCGGCCCGACAATCCACCCCAGACGCCAACCCGTCATCGCCCAGCTTTTTGAAAAACTGTTGACGACGAGCAAGAGGTCATCATCTTGCGCAACATCCAAAAAACTATCCGCGCGCATATGCTCATGATCGCTCTCATAGACAATCCGGCTATAAACTTCATCAGCCAGAACCCAGATATTCCGCTCACGTGCGAAATCGAGGATCGCTTTCATCTCTTCTTGCGTTGCGCTCCACCCTGTCGGGTTAGACGGCGTAACAACCAGAATCACTTTGGTTTTTGGTGTAACGGCCGCAAATAATTTTTCCAGATCCAGCGACCACCCCTTCTCCTGATCATAATCAAGCGATACAGGTACATTCGTTGCTTGCGTCAACTCAATCGCACCAATCAGGTTTTTCCAGATCGGCGTAATCGCGACAACTTCGTCGCCCTTATCAAGCAGTGCAGCCAATGACAAATGCATCGCGGTCGACCCAGAAGAGGTCACAAACACCCGTTCAACGGGGATATCGAGGCCATAGATATTTTTGTAATACTCAACCAACTGATGCCTCAGCGGCCACTGCCCCAATGTCGGGCCGTATGTTGTATGTCCCTCTTTCATCGCATCAAAAGCGGCTTGCGCGATAAAGTCAGGCGTCGGGGAATCGCCCTCACCTTGTGCCAACGTAATCATGTCACGCTTGCCAGCGGCGTAATTCATCATCTCTACGCCGGGGTTCGATGTTAGTGCATGCAAAACAGGGCGGAATTTCGGCCCTTGCCTGATTTCGTCAACGGTCTCATCACCGCGCAGGCTTTCCGTATTGGTTGTTTTAACACTCATGGTCTTTTTGTCCTTAATTCATAAATTCACGCATAGTTATAGCGTGGTCGTATTGTCAGTAAATTTTTTCAGATGATAAACGTGCGCGTCTGCACTATGGGCTCAAAACATGCGGGACTTAGCCCGCCGCTCTCGCTGCGGCCGCTGCTGCTGTAGATGCAAAGAATGTGCGGCTCAAAATGTTCATAACCCTATTAAAACCATTCTCCGTCTCAAACTGCAAACTTTTTTTCTAAGCAGCCGCAACAAAACCATATACCGGCTTTTGCTTTAACTGCTGACCGATCTCTTTGAATATCTCGGTTTTCAGCTGCCCTTCATCATTTTCGCCGTAGGTTTCAGGCGCTTTTACGTCCTCACCTTTCAGCAATTTAGCTGTCGGCTTCTCAGCTTTTTTACCGTTCGGTGTCTTCAACACGTACGGCACGCCAATCACTTCATGCGGACAAGACAGCCGCCCGACGGAATCTGAAATAACCGCCTTGATCTGCTTTTTCAGATCATCGCTCAAATCATGCCCATCGGCTAAAACCACAAACAGCGCGGTGTGATCACCGCTTTGTGAATCCTTGAAAGAAGCCGCCAGAGAGTCAACTACAACGCCCTGCAAATCATCATGGTTAAGCGCGTCGTAAAGCTGCTGCGTACCGATACGTACACCCCCTTGGTTCAGGGTGGAATCCGAACGCCCTTCGATCAACAACTGCCCGAGCGGCATTTTCTTAACCGCGTCCCCATGCCGCCAAACAGGCGGATCAACATGCTCGAAAAATTCGAAATATTCACTGCGGAAACGCGCGTTTTCAGGATCGTTCCAGAATTTCAACGGACGCGAAGCAAACGGCTTTTTAACCACCAACTCACCAACCTCGTTTATCGGTGCGGGCTCGCCCTCTTCGGTCCAGACATCAACATCCATTCCCAAAACCGGCCCTTGCAACTGTCCGGCTGCTGTCGGGGCAAACGCATTACCCATCGCATAACAACCGACAAAATCCGTCCCGCCGCATACGCCTTCAATGCTCATATCTTTCTTGATCGAGCCGTTAGCATAGATATACCCCGCCTCCGACAAAACAGAGCCGGTATACATCAAAGACCGAATGCTCGACGTATCAATATCATCCGACGTCACGCCCGCCTTCATCCAGAGATCCTGAATAATCGCCGCGGCTGTCCCCAAATGCGTACATTGATATTCCGCCGTAAATCGGATTTGCGCATCCATACTCGGATAAGCAGGATTCCCGTCATATAATAGGATCGTCGCGTCATTCGCCAACCCGCTCGCCAACCAATTAAACATCATCCAACTGGTCGTTGAGTGAAAGAACACTCGATCACCGGGACGTACATCACCCTGAAGCTGATGCTCGATTGCGTGTTTAAGCAACGTGCCGCCTACCCCGTGCACAAAACATTTCGGCTTGCCCGTACTACCCGATGAAAACAAAATCGCGAGCGGCTGATTAAACGCACGCCTTACAAACTCAATTTCCCGCGGCTGAATATCCGCCATCAAACTCGTTGACAAATCCGCCTTGTCACCAAGGCTCGATATACGCGGCACATCGTCCAGATTGGGAATAACAACCACATGATCGAAACTGGGAACCTCTTCGATCAGCTGCTTAATCACCTCGATACGACTTTCGGGCTTTCCGGGTTGATCCGGCGATTTCATATGCATGTAGCCATCAACCGCGATCAGAACTTTCGGCTCGATCTGCGCGAAACGTGCGGCCG
>CAZLTT010000135.1:0-3393 GCA_964562515.1 uncultured Micavibrio sp. | reverse complement strand
TTGGCATATGCCGGTTTTCTTTGCGGCAGAGGCGGGATTTTTCTCGCGATGCGGATGTTCTTGATCTTGGCGAATCCTTCATCAAGAATTTCCTTCATATGCGCGTTTCTGGATTTAGAGCTGCGCCCGCCGAAGACTACGCCGATAATGCGGCGATCATTTCGTTTTGCCGATGCGATCAAATTGAATCCGGATGCGGAGATGTATCCGGTCTTCATCCCGTCCATACCCGCATATGTGTCCATTAGGCGGTTGTGATTGCGATAGGATTTTCCGGCATAGGAAAAGTTTTTGCGTGAAAAATATCGGTAGTAATTGGGATACACATTGATCACATACTGTCCCATTTTGGCCATGTCGCGTGCTGTCGTGACTTGTCGTTTATCATGCAGGCCCGATGCATTTTTAAACGTGGTTCGGGTCATTCCAATGGCGCGGGCTTTCGCAGTCATTCGTTTGGCAAAGTTACGCTCTGAACCGGCATGATGCTCTGCCAGAGCAACGGCAACATCGTTCGCAGATTTGGTAACAAGCGCGTAAATTGCATCCTTAACGCGAATACTTGATCCGGGTTTTAAACCGAGCTTGCTAGGGACCATACTGGCCGCGTGGTTCGAAATACGAATGCGGTCTTTCAATTGCAAAGTACCGTTTTCAAGGGCTTCGAATGTCAAAAGCAATGTCATGACTTTTGTTAATGATGCCGGGTGCAGAGATTTATCCGCGTTGCGTTCGCGCAAAATTATGCCTGTGTCGGCATCCATCACAATCGAGGCATATTTAGGATTAGGTTTGGCATGCGCGCTGCGCGGAGAATCGGCCGCGAAGGCAATTAAAAAAGCAGCACAAAAACATAAAGCCGACTTTATAACGGAAATAAATAACAAACTATGTGGCTGTTTTCTTGTGTCTCTCATCTCGCGCGTTTCAGTCTAGATAGGCTCCAGGGGAGCAAAAAAGGGCATATGGCATGGTTGCGGAAGAACCATCGACAAATCACCAAGAACTATTTTTAGGATAATATTATTTTACCGTTTTGTCTAACAGCTTTATGAGATATACACCGTAAAAAGCACAGAAAACCAAGGGTTTTGAATTTGTGCACTGCACAAAAAAATGTTTGACAAAGCACTGAAGAATTGTTAGTGTTAGTTATATTGCGGTGCACAAATTATACATAATTTTTGTATTTCATCGGGCGCTGCAACTATTTTTAAAGAGGATATTATGGCTGAGAAGAAGCAGATTACACCTAAAACAACCGGAAAAGCGGCGAACAATAATTCGGCGAAAAAAACGGCTGTGAAGAAAAAAGTGGTGAAACGCCCGGCAGCGCAGAAAGCAAAGCCCGCGACAAAAACAACTGCCAAAAAATCATCTGTAAAAAAAGCGGTGACAAAAAAGGCCGTAAAAAAGACAACGACTAAAAAGGCTCCGGCTAAAAAGACTGCTCGCAAAACAGCGAAAAAAGCAGCCCCTAAAGTGACAATTGCCAAAAAGCCCGCAGCGCAGGAAAGACCGGCAACAACCATGTCCTCGACTATATTTAACTTTCAACCACCAATTTTGGAGATCGCAAAAATGACTAAAGCACCATTCCAATTCGACCAGTTGGCACAAGAAGCCGCTGATGCAGGCCGCGAAAATTTCGAAGCATTCGTAAAGTCCGGCACTATCTTTGCAAAAGGTTTTGAAGACTTCATCAAAACAGCATCTAACCTTTCTCAAGGTGCTGCTGAGAAGCAAGCCGAATACGCAAAGCAGCTGATGGCTTCTAAAACTCTGAATGAGTTTGCCGAAACACAAAACAAAATTGCACAAGCCAATTTCGATCAGTTCATGGCCGGTGCAACAAAGCTTTCAGAAATCAGCGTTAAGCTGTTGAGCGACGGCGCAGAGCCGATCAATTCTCAACTGAACAAAACTATTCAAAAAGCCAACAAAGCGATGGCTGCATAGTTTTTAAATTATTTCAAAGCTAAAAACCCGGCGTTCCCCCATCGCCGGGTTTTTTCTTGTCCGAATTCTGGACGAATCCTTTACGGCGCCCTATTCTTAATTCAGACTTTTATGATAAAATAATAGGTATCATGACCAAGATGTTTGACCAGTTTGACCGCACCTTCAGCCCGACCCTGAATGACCCGCCTGAATATGAAGATATTGGCGACGGCATGGATGGTGGCGCTGCGGATAATGACGGACAGGAAGCCGAAGATACGGGCCTAATGCTCAAAACGCGGCCGAAAACCAAAAAACCGGCCATGTACAAAGTGCTCCTTTTAAATGATGACTATACGCCGATGGAATTTGTTGTTCATGTGCTCGAACGTTTCTTCTCCAAAAGCAGACAAGAAGCAACGGACATCATGTTGCACGTCCATCGCCGCGGCGTTGGTATTTGCGGGGTCTTCACATACGAAATTGCCGAAACCAAAGTTGCGCAAGTCATGGACTTCGCCCGTGCCAACGAGCAACCCCTTCAATGCACGATGGAAAAGGAATAGCGCCTTTCCATCTGGTTCTAGGGCCCCGAATGGACTATATTATATAGTGAACCTAACTTTCGGATATTTGAATGCTCTCACGGAATCTCGAACAAACTCTTCATAAAGCACTCGCGGTCGCGGGTCAGTACCATCACGAATATGCAACTTTGGAGCATCTTCTCCACGCCCTTACGGATGATCAGGATGCGATGGCGGTCTTACGTTCATGCGGAATTTCTCTGCCCGATCTGCGTGACCAGTTGGCGCAATATATCGAGAACGAGCTGACCTATCTGATCAACACAGAAGCCGAAGAATCGAAACCGACAACGGCCTTTCAACGTGTTCTGCAACGCGCGGCAATCCATGTGCAATCATCGGGGCGCGAGGAAGTGACCGGCGCGAATGTGTTAGTGGCCTTGTTCAGTGAACGCGAAAGCCACGCTGTTTTCTTCCTGCAGGAACAGGACATGACCCGTTTCGATGCGGTCAATTACATCTCTCACGGCATAGCTAAAGTGCCAAGCCAAAGCGATACATCCAAAACCCCGCGCGGCACAGACGAAGCGAGTGTAAATGAGATAAAAACCGGCGATGAAGCGCTCGATGCCTATTGCATTAATCTGAACCAAAAAGCGTTGGACGGAAAAATCGATCCATTGATCGGCCGTGATAAGGAAGTCGAACGTACCATTCAGGTCTTGTGCCGCCGTTCCAAAAACAACCCGATGTATGTCGGGGACCCGGGTGTCGGTAAAACCGCAATCGCTGAAGGCTTGGCCAAACGCATTGTCGAAAAGGACGTCCCCGAAGTTCTGCACGATGCCACCATTTTCGCACTCGATATGGGTGCGTTGCTGGCTGGTACACGATACCGCGGTGATTTCGAAGAGCGCCTGAAAAT
>CAZLTT010000134.1:0-3575 GCA_964562515.1 uncultured Micavibrio sp. | reverse complement strand
AATGCTATTCAAGAGCAACAGCATCTAGCAGACAGGTAAAGAAAAAAGTGACTTTGATCAAGGGTAAAAAAGTTTTCATAACAGGCGGAACGGGCTTTATCGGCTCGACTCTGATCTCGCGTTTATATCAAGATAACGAGATTGTCGTTTACGACACACTGTCCCGTAATTCATTGAAAGAAAAAGCATTTTCACAACACGATAACATTACAATTATTGAAGGTGATGTTCTTGACACCGACCACTTGAACGAAGCCATTCAGGGCTCTGAAATGGTTGTGCATTGTGCCGGTATTGCAGGCATTCACACCGTAACGAAAAGTCCTATTCACACTATGAATGTCAACATGGTCGGCTCAGCCAACGTGCTAGAAGCCGCAAGCAAGCTCGATAATTGCGAACGGGTCATTTGTTTTTCAACAAGCGAGATATTTGGTCCGTATGCTTATAATGTCAGCGAGCAAGACAACAGTATTGTCGGCGCTGTCGGCGAGCCGCGTTGGACGTATGCTGTGAGTAAGCTTGCCGAAGAGCATATGGCAATGGCGTATTACACGGAACGTCAAACGCCATGTACTGTTGTACGTCCTTTTAATGTCTACGGGCCAGGGCAAGTCGGTGAAGGCGCTCTCAAGATCTTTATCGAGCGGGCTTTAGCCAATCAGGATATCAGCCTTTACGGTGATGGTTCGCAAATCCGTGCATGGTGTTACGTCGACGACATGGTTGATGCTCTTTTGCTCTGCCTGAGCAAGCCCGAAGCGATCGGTCAGGCATTTAACATCGGTAATGCTCGCGCGGTTGAGACTATTCGCAACCTTGCTCATACGATCATCCGTGTACTTGGGTCCAATTCCAAAATCATTCAGAAAGAAGCGGCAGGCGCAGACATTCATATGCGCATTCCCGATACGCAGAAAGCCAAAGACCTGATCGGGTTTGAAGCAGCGGTCGACCTGGAAGAAGGTATCAGCCGTACAGCCGAATTCTTTAAAACGAAAATGGCGGCATAGAATATGATCCGTCTTTGTACACCCGTTCTTGATGATGAAGACAAGCAGGCTGTACAAGCGGTTCTCGAAAGCGGTTATCTGGTTCAAGGGCCAAACGTTAAAGCGCTCGAAGACCATTACTCCACATATTTCGGCCAAAACACTGACTGCGCTCTGGTCAGTAACGGGACTGCGGCTTTGCACCTCGCACTGCTCTCACAAAATATCGGCCAAGGTGACATTGTCTTCGTCAGCGCATATTCATGGCCAGCGACGGCCAATGTCATAGAGCATGTCGGAGCCACGCCTGTTTTTGTTGATGTCGATCGTGCAACAATGAATATCAACGGTCCTACTTTTCAAGAGAGTATTGATAAAGCGCTACAAAGCGGTCATGACAAAAACACGTTCAAGGCCGCAATGGTCGTTCATGCTTTTGGTCTGTCCGCTCCTATGGACGAACTCAACGCCATCGCGAAAGAATACAATATGGCGGTTATCGAGGATGCTGCCTGCGCTCTCGGTTCGCTTTATAAAGGCTCACTCTGCGGGACCCATTCCGATATCGGTTGTTTCAGCCTGCACCCACGTAAAGCGATCACTACGGGTGAAGGCGGTATGTGCATCTCATCCGATGAAGAAACAATGCGTAAGATTAGAGCTTACCGGAATCACGGCCAAGATCCGGAAGCAAGCAGCCCCGAATTTATGGTAGCGGGTTTGAACTACCGCTTAACCGATTTTCAGGCAGCACTCGGCCTAACTCAGATGAAAAAGCTAGATGCGATTTTGGAACGCCGTAGAAAGCACGCCAAAAATTATGATGCGTTATTAGCGGATATTGATGTGCAGACCCCACATATTCCCGAATACGCCACCCCGAATTACCAGTCCTATATCGTTTACCTGGCTGACGGAATCGCGCAGGGCGATGTAATCTCCGCAATGCGAGAAAGAGGTATTGAGACCAATATCGGTACGTATCATATGCCGATGATCAAATTTTTCCGTGAAAAATATGGCTTCAAAACCGGAGATTTTCCTAATGCCGATTACGTGTTCTCACACGCGCTCGCGCTTCCACTTGCGTATGATATGAGCGATGAAGATCAGGAAGCCGTTGCCGCAGCCTTGAGAGATGTGCTCGAAGCGCTCTCTGCCAAAGCATCGCGCAGCGTTTCCACGATGTAATCCTGTACATCTGTTTCTAAATACGGATGCATCGGCAAACTCATAACAGTATCTGACAATCGATCTGATACAGGCACGCCGCCTGGTGCACACGGATAATGCTTGTAAGCTGTTTGTGATGAAAGCGGTGTCGGATAGTAAATCATCGTCGGCACGCCTTTATCCTTACAGAACGCCATAACCTGTTCGCGCTGCTCCTTGCTTTCCAGACAAAGCGTATATTGCGCCCATGCGCTTTGAATGTCAGGGTTGATATCAGGGGTTTTTACGACATCGGAAAGCTGTGCGTTATAATATTCAGCAGCGGTCTGGCGCTTTCTAATTTCTTCATCAAAGATGGAAAGCTTTTGCAAAAGCACGGCTGCCTGAACCGTATCCAAACGGCTATTCATACCGATCAACACGTTATCGTATTTATCCGTGCCCTTACCGTGCACACGCAAGCTTTGAAACTTCTGTGCCAGCTCATCGCTATCTGTAAAAACCGCACCACCGTCGCCGTAACACCCCAGAGGCTTGGCAGGAAAGAAGCTGGTGGCTGTGGTTTCAGCCAGCGAGCCGACAGAGCCGTCCTTGTTGCTGCCACCGTAACTTTGCGCCGCATCCGCCATGACCCAAAGATCGTTTTCTGCAGCAAAAGCGTTTATCTGATCATATTTCGCAGGACGACCGAAAAGATCGACGGCGACAATACCTACCGGTTTCAAGCCTTCTGATTTTGCGAAGCTCAAAGCTACTTTAAGACTGTTCGGATCAATGTTGAAATCTTCTTCAGTCACATCAACAAAAACAGGTGTTGCCCCAAGCCATGCAACAACCTCAGCGGTCGCAATAAAGGTAAAAGATGGTACAAATACCGCATCGCCGGGTTTCACGCCTTTAGCCATCAATACAAGAGCCAGGGACTCTGTGCCGTTCGCACATGTGATTGCATGTTTAACACCCGACCTTTTAGCCAGTTGTGCCTCTAGCTCCTTAACTTCGGGACCGAGAATATATTTCCCCGCGCGCACTGCCGCAAGGATTGCATCCTCAAGTGGAGCCCCAAGAACTTCGCGCTGTTTTTGCAAATCAATGAAAGGAATAGATGGTGTGCTCATTTTATCCGGCCTTGCTTTTTAACACTTCAACATTACTGATTTCTTCGAGTTTGCCGTCCGTTTCTTTGTATTTACGGCCTTCTTGAGGACAAACCAAGTCATCGCCAAGCTTGATACCTGCGTGGCTCATCCAACCTACACGGCGGGCGGGGACGCCCATCATCATTCCATGAGCGGGCACATCCTTGGTCACGACGGCGCCTGCCGCAATGAAACAATATTAGCCCAGTTCAGTTAGGCAAACGATTGTCGCATTCGCCCCGATTGTTGTTCCTTTGCGCACCAATGTTTT
>CAZLTT010000133.1:0-3704 GCA_964562515.1 uncultured Micavibrio sp. | reverse complement strand
TGATCTGAATATAAGAATTGGAAAAGGCGCCTTGAGGCGCCTTTTTTTGTTCTCGGGAATCTTACCCTCGCTATTGAACAGGAAATTCCCGCCTATCAAATACAATGTTTTTATCTTTATCGTAGTGACGGTATTCAACAGTAACGGTCTGCCCAGAAAGATTTTCCGTACTCAACAACACCTTCATCTCGCGGTTACCAACCTCCGAATACACATGCGCATTTGATATTTCCCCAATAACTTCACCCTGCCCATCATAGACAAACAAGTGACCCAGTGCGCTATGAACTCCGCTCCTGCTTATATTGATTTTTGCGAGCAATTTGCCGTTTTTCTCATTTCTTTCAAACGTCATGTTTTGAATCTTGGCGACAACGTCCAAGTCGCCGGATTGAAAGATAACGGGAATGGCAAAACGATACCTAAAATTTACTGCGGCTGATTGACCCTGGATAGGATCTTCTTGTGAAACCTGCTCAAAAACCGGACTGAAGCGCAAATATGCACGATAATCCCCGATCGGCACTTCTCCGGGGCGCCTGAGGGCCAGGCGTATCTTCTGCCGTCCTTTTGGCGGCAAGGTCACACGTCTCGGCGTAAAAACAACATATTCGGAAAGATCGAAGTCAGTGATTGGCCCATCGACTCTCTCCTGCATACTTTTGGAGCTCCCCTCAATCATTCTGAAAAACTCCCAGCTCATATCATATGTGCGGGTTTCATCACCTGTATTTAAAAGAATGACTTCTTCAAATCGCTCTCTATCCTCAAACAAAACGCGCGTAGGAATAATACTCAACTCGGCCAGCGCGGAAGGAGCAGCCCCTAGAAATCCTGCCGTTGTTAATACGAGCAAAAGCGCCAGTTTATAAAAATTCTTCACTACAAACTCCTCTGTTTATTTTCGTGATTAGTTACAGGTAATTTATCTGGATTTCGACAGTCGCCGAATATGTTTGATCAGGATAGCCAAGACCATTGCCGGTTGTTGAAGCTGTTCCGCCGATCGTTACACGCGCCACACCGGCAGGGTCGGCATTGGTGTGATTGGACGTAAAGCCCCCCAATGTGAACTCATTAGAAATATTCACGCCCCGCATTGTCGTCAACGCCGTTACATCTACACTTGCGATCGCAGCATTCGGTGTCAGACCGTCAATATCGTATATACCTTGCTGCGCAGTCGGCGTTATCTCAAGCAAACCGGAAGATGCGGTCACGTTTCCGCTCAAAGACACGGTTACCGTTTGCACGGAGTTATTATTAGCCACGACATAATTGCCGAAACTTAATGCCTGAATAGTTGTAATTCCGGCACGGGCTTCCGCGGCCAACAGCGCCAAACCTGCAAACATCAATCCGAACAAAAACTTATTCAACGTAAACCTCTTGGAGTAATAATACTTAAAGTAGAGCACATATCGTCGTTACTCAAGCATTCAAATTCCATGCCATGCCATTGAAAACAATGTGCATAAAGCTGTGAGTAAGCCGCAAATCCTTGCTTGACCTCCTTAAATCGCTCCCGTACGCTTATAGTTGCACTGTTCAGTGTATCTGCGTATTGGGCTGTATTTTCACTTTGGGCACATGCTTCGGTTCCTCGGGGCATATCTCTGGGCCGTATGAACAAACAATTTGTTTACTGCATAACTTTGATGCTGCTTTCGGGATTCACCGCAAGCTGCGGACTTATGCCCGGCGCGTCCAACAATAATCAGCCCGCCCCAAAACCTCCCCAAAGTTCTGAAAGCCCTTCACAGCAAGCAACACAGCCCGTTGCAAACAATGCTGTAACCATTCCGCCGCCTGTTGCCCAGCCCCCCAATTACGGCGACCGCCCCGGAAACGTCACAACCTCTAGCCCAACCCAGCCTACGCTGCCTAACGGCTTGCCTGCCCTGCAAGCCAAGGGGGTGAATGTCGACAGCCTGTTTTCCGAACAAATTGCGGCACCGGAAGATCGCTTCACCAGACTTGAAAATGCCGTTACAGATTTGCGCCGCGAATTTGAGTCGTTTAAACCGGCAATTGTTAGATTGGTGGCGGTAGAAGCCGATATTCAGGACCTTATAGAACAGCTGGACGTTTTACTCAGAACAGAGCCTAGCCCGCCACCAGCACCAGCCGCTCAAGCCCCGGCAAAACTTAGCCCGGAACAACCCATACCAACAGTCGCGGATAAACCACAGCCCGCCCCTCAAACCATCGCCAAACCACAAGTCGACACATCCGGCAGCCCGCGCGTATCAGCCCTGCGCGTTGGACAGCACGCAGACAAACTCAGACTTGTTATGGATGTAAACAAGAAGGCTGACTTCACAATTGATCTTGATAATCAGGAAGGCCTCATGATTATCGAACTCCCCAACGCCCAATGGGGAACAAGTAACGAAAGATCATTTGGAAAATCACCTTTGCTTTCCTCATACAGCACCGAAAGCATCAATAACGGCCAAGGCACTCGCGTGATATTTACATTGAAAAAATCAACGCGCGTTCTGAAACAGCAGAGCCTACCTCCCGGATCAAATCCATTTTACCGCATATATGCTGACCTGAGCCTCTAGCTCAATTTTCTTTTTTAGCAATACTGTTGTGTGTTCACTCGTGCCATAATCGAAAGCATGGATGCACAGCAACTCAAAGAATGGTTGACTGAACAACTCGAGACCCACCCCGAGAAAAGCAAGGCTGACCTTGCGCGGGCACTCAATATAGACCCGCCGGCCGTAAGCAAAATCCTTAACGGCACGCGCCAGATCAAAGCCATAGAATATGTTCGCATATTGGAATTTTTAGGCGTTTCCGCCAATAAGCGCGGCCTGCCAGTGGCCGAAGCCGAGCATGCACGGGCCTCTAAAGAGGCAATAGCAGGCCTTTATGAACAGGAATTCGCAAATCCCGAATGGGATATCCCCAAAACCCTGCCTGGTTTCGGACAAGACAAACAACCGGAACGTCACACTACTTTTGAAGTGGCAGATAAATTTATGCAGCCGGTTTTAAGGCTTGGCGATCATGTGCTTATCGATGTCAGCATTGAGCCGGATAACGATCCGCATCCGTTTCTTATTTCCGACGGTTACTCAGAGATGATCCGCCTGTGCAGTTATAAGAAGAACAGCCATCCACGCATCCTCGAGATAGGTGCGCACAGTAAAGACTTCCAAGCTCAGAAGCTTGGCGAAGAAGAATTTCAAATTCTGGGAAAGGTCGTAGCCAAACTCGAATGGTTGTAATCAATCCTCGGCTTCGAACCATGGAAAAGATGAGGCCACGAATTCAGGGTTAAGCCACCCTTCCTCGGCACGCCCATATGTCAAAGGCTGGCCCTGCATATCTGTCAAATACCCGCCCGCCGCTCTTAATATTGCATCGCCCGCTGCCGTGTCCCACTCGCATGTCGGGCCGAAGCGCGGATACAGATCAGCCTTCCCGGAAGCGACAGCACAAATTTTCAGAGAGCTTGCACGGCGAACCATTTTTTGCACCTTAAATTGCTCCAGAAAATGCTCTAGCTCAGGCACACCGCTTCCCATGCGATTTGAAATTACCACAAGCCCTTGCATCGGGATTGGCCTGACGCTGAAGGGTTTGTCTTTTTCCGTTTCGTCCGTCCAGCGCACGGGTTCTTCACCGTGACTTGCCGCATAGAGCTCACCCTTCACAGGTGCATAAACAACCCCGATCACAGGGACGCC
>CAZLTT010000132.1:0-3710 GCA_964562515.1 uncultured Micavibrio sp. | reverse complement strand
CCGCCAGCGTTCGTTCTGAGCCAGGATCAAACTCTTAAGTTTGAATCCATCAAATTGCCCAAAAGAATTTTGGTTATTTGAAGTATAAATATCTTCAAAAGACCTGCTTAATTTACTGCTTACATGAGACGGGAAAGTCTCAAGTAAGGCTATCAAATTTTCCTGATCCGAAGACCAGAAAAATGTGCGTCTTGTAAGACTACGTAAACAACAGTTCTTTTTTGTTTTAAGTGTATTCAATACACACTTTACACGAATGCAAAGCCAAAGCGCTGCTGCCTGCGTAATCCTTCTTTCCTATTCACGATGTTCAAGAACCATTCGGCACAAAACCGAATAAAAAGAAGTCAAAGTCTTTTCCCGACTTCTCATTATTCGCTTCTCTACAAAACTTAAGTGATGGCCACAATCTAGTGCTAAAGATCTTGGCCGTCAATAGAAGCATAAAAAACTTAATATTTTCAACGCTTCACACTCTGTTTCGGGAACTCCCTGCTCAAGGTGTGAGGCGTGTTATACGCATCCGATTCCGATCCGTCAAACCTTTTTTTCGCATTTTTTTATTTTTTTTAGGTATCGGCGTTTTTACTGTTCTGTTTATAATAAAATTACGGAGAATGTGGCGACACAATAATAACTACAAAACATCCGGAGGGTTCTATTCCTGTCTCTTATATGATGCTTCATATCATTGCCGACGTTTGCCTGCTTCTTTGGGGCACGCGTATGGTCAAAAACGGTTTTAATCGCGCTTACGGAACATCTCTTCGTAAGACGATCCTTAAAGGCACGTCCAATCGTTTCTTTGCCTGTTTCTCAGGCATCGGCGTAACCATGCTCTTGCAGAGCTCGACAGCAACCACGTTGCTGCTGATCTCTTTTATCAAGAACAGCGCCGTTCCCTTGGCCGCTGCCCTAGCGGTTATTATTGGTTCTGACATTGCCACAACCTTAGTCGCTCAAATTCTAATCTTTGATCTATCATGGATCTCCCCCGCTCTGATTACATTAGGCGTAGTCGGCTTTCTGATGAACAAGCAGGGCGGACGAAAAAACCATATCTTCCGCGTCTTTATAGGACTGGGCTTAATGCTGCTTTCCCTGAGCCTGATCAAACAGGTCTCTGCACCACTCGCAGAATCGGAAACATTGCCACTTATTCTCGCGCCTTTGGAAGCAGACCCGATCATGGCCATCCTCATCGCGGCGCTTATTACATGGATCATGCATTCTTCTCTGGCCTCGGTATTGTTATTCGCCGCCTTAGCGAGCGGTAACATCATTGATCTGGAGCTCGGCATCCTGATGATTCTCGGCGCGAATCTGGGCGGCGCTTTCATTGCGTACGCCGTAACGTATAAAGATGGGGTCGATGCACGACGCGTCACCACAGGGAATTTGATCATGCGCTTTGCGACACTGATCCTGTTTCTGGTCTTCTTTGAAAAAACACAAAGCCTTTTGCTCGAGACAGAATGGTCAATTGAACGCAGTCTGGTAAACCTGCACACGGGCTTCAACCTTGTGCTGGCAATTATCTTCCTGCCCTCCGTTCAGTGGGTCGCTCTTATTTGTGAAAAACTTGTGCCGTCTAAAACCTATGACACAAAACCACCCCATGAACCCTTATACCTTGATGAACAAGCTCTCCAGACCCCCGTTCTGGCACTCGCAGGGGCTGCGCGTGAAACCATGCGCATGTCCGAAGTCGTGGAAGACATGCTGCAAAAGACAATTGATGCCTTTAAGGATAACAATTCTGGGCTTGCCAAGGACATCCGCACACAGGACGATACGGTCGATATACTGTACAGCAAGATAAAACTCTATCTAACCCGCCTGACACGCGAAGCCCTCGACCCGAAAGAATCGGACCGTTACATCCAGATCATGACCTTCGCTACAAATCTGGAGCATATCGGCGACATTATCGATAAAAGCCTGATGGAAATGGCGCAGAAGAAAATCAAGAACAAGGAACGCTTTTCAGACGAAGGGTGGAGGGAAATCAAAAACTTCCACGGCGAAGTCGCACACAATATGCGAACAGCGCAAGCTATCTTCCTGTCAGAAGACCCCGAGCTCGCGCAACAATTGATTGACCAGAAAAAAGAAATCGCCGGCGCGGCAAAGCAAAGCTCTGCTCAGCATTTTGACCGCCTTCGTGAAGGATTGCCCGAAACAATCGCGACCAGCTCACTGCATCTGGACATCATCCGCGATTATCGCAGGATCAACAGCTACATCACATCAGTCGCTTACGCGATTCTCGACAATGCGGAAAAATATAAAAAGCGGCGCAAAAGCCATTAAAGTCTGACGGTGCCGCAAACTTCTAGCTTGTCAGGTCGGGACAAATAAAACACTCGCCATCCTGTCCACGGCAGATCAGCACGCGCTTATCGGCTTTTCGTCCTGTCTCCGGGTCGTCGTAATATTGCCCAAACGGACCGGGACCAACATCAAGACCGTTTTCACCAACTGTGCATACCTTGAGGGCATCGTCGCGCCCCTGCTCCTGCAACCATTCTTTATGACGCTGCAGCCAGCTTTCAGCCGTGCACGCAGGAGGAGAACCACCCAAATCACCTTGCTGCACCCAAACACCGGTCCCGGGTGGCAAGCTTCCGCTCGGGCCCAATTCATAGGTCGGGTCACACATAACAGGACCTTCAGGAATCTCGGCGGCCGAACCAAATGTCGGCAAAACTGAAACAGCCAAAACGGCTAAAGAACTACGCATAACAATACACTTTCTGCAATTAAGAGAAGCGGATCATATACAAAACAAAAAATTATGCAAAATAATTTTAGAGCAAGCCCGCAGCTCTCAGCTCTTCACCCAACGCTTCGGGAGGATCTTCTTGTTCCTCACCGAAAGTATAAACACCTTTGTCGGCGGGGGCTTTGGCCTGTTCAAAATAGCGCCATCCTTGAAACGGGCGGTGATGCTGATTAACCGTCAGGATAATTTCGGGGTCTTGCATAATCATGCAGCGTGTCCCGTGGCTTTTGGTTTCCACCATTTCGAACCCTAAAATACGGGAACGGCAAACGATACGGCTTTTCATTACACGATAGAGCGAGCCTTCGCTTTTGACGATGTCTTCGGCCCGCTTGGGCATGAAGCGTGTCCAACACGGAACAGCCGCCTGCCCGTGATAATCGAGGACTTCCTGCGCCTGCCATGCCGCATACTCATCCAGAGTATCGCACCCGACTATAAGCTTGATCATATTTATCGCCATAAAACCTATATAATGCGCGCAAGACAGATAGCCAAGTGAACTGAGGACAAAGTTACCAAAACAATTCACAGCGATTCACAACCATCGCTTGATGTGCGTATAATATCGGCTGAAACATTTCTCTTTCGGGCGCTCGCCCTGCATTTAATCCTGTGTCATATCAAACACATATATTTCTCGGTCTTGTTCTCTTTGCGCTTGCCTTCACGGCTCTAGCGTTTACGGCTTTGGCACAACAGGCACAAAACCTAAATCAACCCGTGGTCGCGCCCTTTGTCGTAGACAACACCAACGCGCAAACCCACATCCGCCAGTTCCAGAATTTCCGACAATTACAAGCCGAGCAGAACAACGGCACACAAAGCCGTTCCAACGCCTACCAATATGAACGGGCACAAGAACAAAACCAACAAGTCAGCAGACAGCGCTACAACCCGCTTTTACAACAAATCGAAATTGCAA
>CAZLTT010000131.1:0-3872 GCA_964562515.1 uncultured Micavibrio sp. | reverse complement strand
TTGGAATTAATAGCTCTGTACTTATACCGTGGTATGGCTATGGACCTCCGTCAACCAACGCACCGTGTAGTGTGCTTTTAAATAGATTTTACCGCCTGATATCGACGACTTTGGCAACTGCGTCGAGAGATGTTACACCCTCTAGCACTTTAACCATGCCATCGTCCTTCATGCTTTTGAAGCCTTTTTTAACAGCCAGCTCTTTTAATTCTGTTTTTGAGGCCCCCGAAGCGAGCAAATCATTCAGCTCTTCATCAAATGTCAAAATCTCGACAACCGCTGTACGGCCTTTGAACCCGCTACCTTCACAAACATCACAGCCACCTTCGCGCGCCTTGTATATTTGCGGCGCCTCTTGTGGATCAACACCAAGGATTTCGCACTCTTCAGCTGAAGCTGTGTACTCTTCCTTACAGCTACACAGGCGACGTGTTAGTCGCTGTGCAAAAATAGCAATAATCGCACCCGCAACCATCCCCGGTTTCAACCCCAAGTCAAACAGACGAGGAATCGCACCAAAAGAGTCGTTTGTGTGAAGTGTTGTATAAACTTGGTGACCGGTCATAGCGGCTTTCAATGCCATACCCGCGGTTTCACCGTCACGGATCTCCCCGATAAAGATGATGTCCGGGTCTTGTCGCAAAAGCGCTTTAATACCATCGGCAAACTCCAAAACACCTTCCCTCACATGCGTTTGTCGAATCATCGGCAACGAATACTCCACCGGATCTTCGAGTGTTTGGATGTTCACCTGTACGTCGTTAATTTCATTCAACATCGAATACAGGGATGTCGTCTTACCGGAACCCGTCGGACCGGTAACGATTATAATGCCCTCAGGCTTAGCCTGAGACTGCTTAATCAGTCCCAAGTTGTGCTCACTAAAACCGAGTTTTTCCATCGGCATGATAGATTCACTCTGGTCGAGAACACGAAGAACAATGTTTTCACCGTGCACAGTCGGCAAGGACGACACACGGAAGTCAGCTTCACGACCGCCGATATTCAGGCCAAAACGACCATCCTGCGGCATCAATTTGTCGGCAATGTTCATGCCGGACATGATTTTGATACGTTGGGAAATCCCCGGCCAGTGCTGCTTGTGGAGAATTTGCGCCGTGTATAGCACACCGTCTTTACGATAGCGCAGACGGATAAAGTTTTCTTCCGGGTTAAAGTGCAAGTCGGATACGCCGATTTTCACAGCTTCAAACACCAAAGCGTTTACAAGACGGACAATCGGGTGAGAAAACGCTTCGTCTTCACTCAACGACGCAACGTCTTTTTGTTCTTTGCCTTCTTCAAGCTCCTCAAGGATGCCCTTAACAGAACTTGCGTAGCCATAGGCCGCATCAATCGCTTCACTAAGAATTTTAGCCGTACAGACCATCGGGCTGATCGACATACCTTTCGGCAAGAAACGACGCAGCGCGTCCATCGCAACAATATCGTAAGGGTCGGCCATCGCCACCTTAAGCTCGTCCCCTTTAATAGAGACAGGCAAAAGTTGGTGCTTTGTTGCCTGATCCTTTTCGATCAACGCCAACGCATCCCCATCGAAAATCGTGTTGTGCGGATCAAACAGCTCAAAACCCGAGCTTTCAGCCAAGAATGCACTTAACGTTTCTTCGTCGATAAAGCCAAGGTCAACAAAGACCTCACCCAGCATCTTGCCGGTAATCTTTTTCTCTTGCAGCGCAACGTTGAGCTGATCAACGGTAATAAGGCCCATCTCGACCAAACGGTCGCCGATACGTCCTTTTTTACGGATGCTGCCACCATCGCTGTCATCACCATCACCGACGGAAGTTTGCGAGATGTCTCGAGAATATGTTTTAAGCTCCTGCCCTGATGAATGCTGCTGCTGTTGCTGCTGCGGATCCATGCGCGCAGGGACACTTGTTGCCATTGCGGGCAAATTATCCGGATTTTCGGATGGTTGACCATCCACACTGCTCATTTCAGGTGCAGAATCCATTATCTCAGGCTCAACCGAGGCTTCAGGCGCCGCGGGAGGTGGTTCTTGAGGAGGAACATCAAGGCCGGACATATCAAACGCATCACCCTCATCGATGATCAAATCGCCGTCAATTCCCGGCATCTCATCGTCCGACGGCGTCATATCCATGACTTCAGCCTCTTCCACGTCTATAATATCTTCTTCAATTTTATCCATAACATCAATGACTTCGCCGCTATCTTGCGCCGAATCCGACATTTTGACCTTGTTTTTATCCTTACGGATCATGCCCTATTTCGCTCCTTGAATTGCGATATACTCAGTCATGCGAATTTTTTGTTTTTTGAAAGGTGGGTGAACACCCCCGCTCGAATATATAGAATACGCGATAAAGGTTAATAAAACAAATACATAGATTGACATAATATTTTAATTTAATACAAAAAAGCGCCGGATCAACCAGCGCTTTTCTATTCTTAAGTATTGTAAGGCGTCTTACTCAGCCGCTACAGCGAATTTGCTCTCTTTACGAGGCCAGCTGCTGAACTTCATAACAGCTTCGTCAACACCGCATACTGTCGCACACAAACGTGCAGCTACAAGGTATGGATCAGCATTCGCGCCTGGGCGACGGTCTTCGAAGTAACCATAGCCTTTGGCTGCAACCGGAGCAGGAATACGGATAGAACATCCGCGGTCAGCATCGCCAACCTTGAATGTATTGATATCACATGTCTCATGATCACCAGTCAGGCGGTCGGCAAGACCCGCACCATAAAGGATGATGTGCTCTTTGTGCTTACCTTCCAAAGCCTTAACAGCAGCTTCAATTGCTGTCTTACCCTTGGACTTGTCACGTGTTTCCGTTGTTGAGAAGTTTGTGTGCATACCAGCACCGTTCCAGTCACCTTTAACCGGTTTGTTGTCGAGAGTAACAGCTACATCGTACTCTTCCGCTACGCGGTGCAGCAACCAACGGCCGATCCATGTCTGGTCAGACATATTCAGCACACCAGAATCTTCGGAGTCATCGCCACGGTAACCAATCTGGAATTCCCACTGACCCGGCATAACTTCGGCATTCAAACCGTAGTACATCAAGCCCGCTTCAAGACATAGCTCAGCGTGTGCTTCTGCTACTTCACGTCCGAATGCTTCTTCAGCACCAACACCACAATAATAAGGACCTTGAGGCGCAGGGTAACCATGCTGAGGCCATCCTAGAGGCGTACGGTGACCTTGCGGGAACAATGTGTATTCCTGCTCGAAACCGGCCCAAGGCTCTTGATTGCCAGCGCCGGCATCAAGGATTTCGCGCAGCTGTGCGCGAGAGTTGGACTCGTGAGGTGTACCATCAGGATTGTTCACTTCACACATAACGAGGAAGTTACCTTCACCGCGGATCGGGTCTTTACAAACGAAAACCGGTTGAAGCAAGCAGTCGGAGTCATCTCCGTGCGCCTGCATTGTAGAAGAGCCATCAAAGCTCCATTCTGGGAAATCTTCAGGTTTAGGGTTTGCACCAACATTCACAACGCGCGCTTTCGAACGCACATAACGAGTGGGTACAGAACCGTCCAGCCAAATATATTCTGCTAAAGTAAAGTTAGACATTCCGAACTACTCCTATCGGATTAATGTTAAGGATTGGCGCAGTATAAAAGGGATTCCGAGCTTTGTGCAAGTGCGAAGCGTTAAAAACATACATTGCACTTAATTTTTCTTGGGAATTTAGAGAAAAATGACGCGCTCAGCAGATTTCACACCAGCATAAAACATGCGAATACATAATGTTAGGTCAGCGAAAGCACACAAAGAACGCGCATTAGCCGTGGTCAGAATCTTTATATTTGGGGGAAGTGGCGCGCTCGGGAGGATTCGAACCCCCGACCTTCTGATCCGTAGTCAGACG
>CAZLTT010000130.1:0-3949 GCA_964562515.1 uncultured Micavibrio sp. | reverse complement strand
GACCTCAATAACTGGCTATCTAAAAATCAGGAAAAAGCGGCTTAGGCTTCAGGTGTAACTTGTGCGTTTTCACAAGAAATAACCAACTGTCCCTGTGTCGGTGTAGAAGCTTTGCAATCTACCGGAAAATTCTGCAAGTGACGCTGATAACGGCGCGCAACTTGGCCATATGACGTACCCACAGCCTGAAGCTCTTGCTCGATCAAAGGCTGAAGCAATGCCGCATCAACATCCGGATATTTATTACCCTGATAAGCATCAACCAACGCAGCATAGACCAACATATTGGGACGACCGTCTCCGGTGTTCAAATTCTGTGCAAATTGTGGGATCTGGTATTGTGCGGCTCGCAATTGAAGGTCCTTCTCATCAATACCGTTCTGTACCAATGCAAGCTTGATCGCATCGCGAATAGTCTGATTTTCATTGGCCAGCATCGTCATCAAAGCAACAGATGATATCTGACCGATCTCGCTGTCTTGCTTTGCATTAGCCGCCAAAGCCAACAAGCGAAAACGGGCGCAATCCTCATCAAAACCGGTAATACGCTCGAATTGTTCAACAACCTGCCCTGCCTGCGTTTTAGTCGTGACCTCAAGGCCTTCACAAGAAGGACCAAGACGCTGCTCAACCTTAGTTGTTGCACATCCTGCCAGCCATAGTGCGGCGCCTGTTGCTATCGTAAATTTACCAATTGGACCCATAGAACTTTACATCCCTTTATAGTTGCGGGCGTTTTTACATATTTTAAAAGATTATGTCAATAAAAAAGTCCCCGATTCATCAACGAAGCGGAGACTTTTGAGCTTTATCTAGGCTTTGCGCCTGCTTAATCCAAATTCATGATAGATTCTTCGAGCATCTGCGCAGCTGTAGGGTTGCTGTTACCCTGTTGCATCAATCTGCGCTTAGCACCGAATGTTTCTTGTAGGCCTTCTTTGAAGCCATCATGCTCTACAGCAATAATTCTGTAACCGGCTGCTTCTTTCCATGCTTCGCCATCTTCAATCAATGTACGAACACCGAACTCAGCAAGTCTGTGTGCATGTGCCTGATCTCTTGCATAGGTTTCGTTAAGAGCACACTGAAGACGTGAAAGCTCAGTATCTGTAAGACCAGCTTGAGCAACAACGTCCTGACGCTCAGAAAGCTCCATATTCAAAAACTCATGCGCAGAAACCAATACAGGTGCACCTGACGGGCTTGTGTAAGAGAAACCGATACCGCCACTACCTGTAAACGGGTTACCGCCGCCAACAGAAAGCGCCCAACCGCTTGAACATTTAGACAAGTTGCTTGGACCGTAAACTGTAGGAGCGCCTGTGATAGCACCAACGCGGGTGTTATGTCTGTCGCCTTCAACATTTACGTTCTGCGTACCGCCTGTTTGCGTTACGTCACCTGTTGTAACGTCACCAGTGCTCAGTGTATCACCTTCGATGTGCGTTCTGTCGCCTTCAACATTTGTCACAACACCGGTACGGACGTCTGTTCTGTTATGAACATCAACATCGGTTGTGTTGCGCACGTCCGTTTCAACGTGGCCAACACCCAATGCATGAGCGCCCGAAATAGCTGTTGGATTATTATTGATAACAGTCGTTGTGTCGCCACCGGTTGGTGAACATGGGGTTAGATGGTCACATTCCTGACCGCTGCCATTTGCATGTGCAACTGTAACCCATGCTGCAGCCACTACGCTCAGTGCCGTTACTTTGAGTGCGTTATTCATATCTAGTCACCTTTAAATTTTTAATCGTAATCGAGAGTTCACTCGGAAATTTCGTGACTGTATTTCACGTAATAAAAATTATGTCAACGAGTTTTGTAAAATATTTTAGTTTGCATAACGAAAAATCTTATGCTACCTCACCGCTCACTCTAATAAATGTTATGGATACTTAAATGCCTACAAACGCCCTTATTGTTGCGGACGCATTACCAGACCAAAAACCGCCATCCAAGATGCGCGGCGCATTAAGCGCAATCTTCAAAAAAGAAAATCTGGCTTATCTGGGGGTCGGCGCGGCGACATCAGTAGCTGCGCGCGCAGGTGGAGTAGCTCTGGCTGGTAGCGCCGGAGCAGGTGCATTTGTTTCAGCGGCGCTCCCTTTAACTTTTGGTGCAGCAGCCGCCGGCGGCGTGTCTTATTACCGCGACTATAGAAAGCGTTGCGCCGAAGCGTTAGACGCAGGGCAGCCTAAACCCGCTTTCGTCTACAGCCGAGAAAAAGCACGTGAGGAAGGCGCTTTCTGGAAAGGCTTTGATACAGACGGACTTAAGACTGCAGGCAAGAAAAGCCTATTCGGTTTAGCAGGTGGCGCAGCGATCGTAAGTGCAATCGAATTCGTACCCGAAAGCTGGGTTGAAAAATTAACCGAAACAGTCAAAAGCCTCTTCTCAGGACTATTTGAAAGCCCGAAGCCTGCTGTTGATACCGCAGAGATTGAACGCATATTCAAGCCCGTCCCGTTAAGCATGGATGAGTTTGAAATACGATGGGCCCCCTCGGAGAGAGACAGCGCGATACTCGGGCAACCTATGTCTGTTCACAGCGATGCCCCATTAGCGGATACACTCACTGATGACCTCACAGATACCGGTACGGAACGAAAAGTTATCATCGAAGAAGGGGAAACCTTCGTTGCCCCTCAGGAAGCCGCAGTTATTCCTGAAACAATCACAGCAGAAGAAGCGCTTGCAAACTTCACCGCCCTCCCCGCCGGAGACCGCGTTGCACACTTATTGTTTAATGTTGATTTAAGCGGCGCAGACCTGCCACGCAGCACAATGCTTGAAGCAATCGACGGCCATGAATGGGCCATCAAGGACTTGGCACACTTTTACGCCAACGGTACCGGCGGTTTACCGCAGGACACTGAGTTAGCCGCCAAACTTGCTATGATCAGCGCCGAACAAGGTCACGGACCTTCTGTTACGTTTTTGACTGATCTGGAACGTGTTGGTCTAGATGTTGATGGCATACGAGCCGGTTTTGCGGAAACCTTGGCAGAAGCCGCCAATAATGAAGCCGCCCAGATCGCCGCAACCGAAGCCACTGTCGAGCGCACAGTAGCCGAAGGCAGTGATGTAGACATCTCCGTATCAGTTGTTGATACCGTGAGCCTGAATGACCAGATACAAGCGCTCGAAGGTTTGAGCCCACGCGCTGATGCAATCAGACAGGCAGCCTTGGCAGGCGATAGCCAAAGCTTGGGCGATATGGGATTAGGTCTGATCAATGAACGTTACGGCTTCCCTAAAGACGAAGCGCTCGGGGTTCAACTGGTTCTGGATGCCGCTGAAAACGGCAATACAAACCACCGCATTTGGGCTGCATATCTGGAATATCATGGCGCTGAAGGTCTTGAATCCAACCCGAACGCGGCTCTCGAAAAAATGCGTGAAATTGATCACCCGGATGCACGCGCCTTTGCCGCTGCATGGGTTGGCGAAACCTTACCGGCCGCGACATCCGGCGAAACGACAGACACTCTGCGTATCGCATCTATCCGCGTTACGGGCGATGCGACCTGCTACGTTAAGGGAACAACGGAAGCCTTTAACCTCGAATGTCACAATGTTGACGAAGTGTTCGGCTCTTCGAATGCACAGATTGGAATGGTTGCCCCGGATGGCCGCCCTCTGGACCCTATTCTGCTCAATAACATTTCACCCAATGCGACGCCCCGGGATATTATTTTGTCCCATGTTCGCGAACAAATTATGAGCGGGAATTGGAAGCCGGAAGATATGGGCCTGACCCAATCTTAGACTTAGCTTTGTAAAGATCGCTATCCGTTTAATCAGTCTTAGAAGACTGTAGCCTTGCGCAAAATTTAGCACGAACTTTAGAACGGAAAGCTTCCTCTTAGGGCAACTTATTCCGGCCTTAGCATCATTTCAGAGACTTCCAGTGTACCGCCATATTTAATATGAGGGCAGTTTT
>CAZLTT010000129.1:0-4025 GCA_964562515.1 uncultured Micavibrio sp. | reverse complement strand
GGCTTTTGATGACGCATTCATAAGCCTTAAAGAACGTATAGAGAAAGAATTACTATGAGCGATAGTCCTATGGGTCTGTTTGAACGTTATTTATCTGTCTGGGTTTTCCTCTGCATTATAGCAGGCGTCGGAATGGGGCTGGCCTTTCCCTATGCCTTCGAGGCTATCGCCTCCCTTGAATATGCAAGCGTAAACCTCGTGGTCGCTGCATTCATATGGGTCATGATCTACCCTATGATGGTGAATGTCGATTTCGCGTCGCTAAAGGATGTGGGCAAAAAACCAAAAGGCCTATGCATAACGCTTGTCGTGAACTGGCTGATCAAACCCTTTACCATGGCGGCACTGGGTGTTTTGTTCTTTCAACACCTCTTCGCCGACCTGGTCAGCCCGGAAAACGCACAACAATATATCGCAGGTATGATCTTACTGGGTGTCGCCCCATGTACCGCAATGGTATTTGTCTGGAGCCAGCTTGTAAAAGGCGATGCAAACTACACACTCGTTCAGGTTTCGGTAAACGACATCATTATGATATTCGCGTTTGCACCAATTGCCGCATTGCTTTTGGGTGTAACCGATATCATCGTCCCTTGGGAAACTTTGCTGCTTTCTGTCATACTCTATGTACTCATCCCCTTGGCTGCAGGGTACGCCACACGAAAGAAACTCGACAGAAAACACGCATCAGACAGCATTGAAAAATTCACGGCCTCTATAAAACCGTTTTCGATTATCGGCTTGCTCGCAACAGTCGTTTTACTATTCGGGTTTCAGGCACAAACAATCATCAGCCAACCACTCGTGATAGTATTAATTGCTATCCCCCTTCTCATCCAAAGCTACGGCATTTTCTTTATCACTTATGGCTGGGCGTATCTGTGGCGGGTGCCATTCTCCACGGCCGCCCCCGCGGCAATGATCGGTACATCGAACTTCTTCGAGCTTGCTGTCGCTGTAGCAATCAGCCTTTTTGGCCTCCACTCCGGTGCGGCCCTTGCAACTGTAGTCGGTGTGTTGGTTGAAGTACCCGTGATGCTCTCATTGGTCGCAATAGCCAATCGCACACAGACCGCGTTTTCAAAAAGAAGTGGTTAAATAGCGTTTCCGGTAACGGCCAGATACACAAGATAAGCGCCCGCAAACGGAAAAATAAGACCGCATAAACCGGCATGAAAAAGCAACAGCTTGTAATGAAAACTGCCTTTTTCAATTGGCTCGCCATGATGCGTGCCTTGCTTGCCTTTGAAAATCACCTGATAAAGCACATACAGCTTCCAGACGCCGAACACAGCCATAAAGACACCAAGCAAGCCGTATAACGCATTACCTAAAAGAGAAAACCCATATTCTTCGGATATAATCATAAGGGCAACAATAACCGCCCCGATGAGCATTGGAACCAACACCCATAAAAGTCGCGATAACGTGCTTTCCTCTTGCTCTTCAGCCATGATCAAACTCCTGAAAACTTAAGGCTATCAATATAATAGCCTCAAATCCTCGCAAGTGGTAGGAATGAAGACTAAGTTGACTGCAACACAGCCTCTTCACCGTCCCGCTCACTAGCAACAGAGCGAACAAGCTCCGGCTTCAGCTCAAACGCAGCCACTTGCTGCATCATATGCTCATAAAGCCCCTTACCCTTGGAGTCACAAGCATCTTTAATAACTGCCGTAACGCTATTGCGATCAAACTGGTTATGCATGGCATAGTAGACTTGATTGGAATTGAACCCTGCATCGGCTAAGCGCTGAGGAATATTGGCCATGAATTCTTGAAGTTTACGCAAGTTCCCTTCTCGCCATTCTTGCTCAAGATCCCCTTCACCGGCGGGGAAAGCATATAGCCCATCATCCAGTTGTTTGAGGTGCAGAGCTCTTTCTGCGATCTCCTGCAGCTTGGTATGTCCGCCAATGGCTTCAACAGCATCTCTGATAGACGGAAGTCTCACGCCTGCTTTATTTCTGTACTCAACCGGCTCTTGCGCATAATTCGGCATACGAGGCGCCTCTACTGGCTCATTCGTACCATCTGCACATGCCTTTACGTGTGCCACACCGTTTTTCAAGACTGTTGCTGATATACACTGTCTGATTGTCGGCTCTGCTATCCCTGCGGAAATCAGCTCCTCACGGGCACTCCCAAGCACATCAGGACGGTCGGAAGAAGGAACATAGTCAACAGACTCAGTTAACCCTGATTGCTCCAATGCCTGCGCAACCAGAGCACCATCAACACTGTCAGGAACATGACCGTGCCTACCCGCCAGATAATTAGCCAACCCCGGATACAAAGACGCAAAGCGATCTTTGCCATTTAATGCACTGAATAGAGAGATTGCAGCTTGACCGGTAGTGTTGGCAGCATAAGGCGTAACCTGTGTAGGCGAACCAATCGCGCCATCAATCTCAGCCTGCATCTTATAGATCTCAATCTGAATTTCTGTCCAATCAACGGGACGGTGCAATTTCTTTTCCAACTCACGCCCCAAATTGTCAACGAGGCCAGGAATAGACTTCAGCGTAGATGACGCACCACCGGGTGCACGAGCCGCCTCCATTGCGCCTAACAAAGCATGATCATACTCTGACTCAAAATCACGATATCTGAAGCGTAAATCATATAACGCATCCATATCCGCCTTAATGGCTTCGATATTCAGCTCAGGCGCATTTTCTCTAACCGCCTGATTTGGGTGGTTCGTAATGAGGTTCAGCATCTTGAGCATGCTAGGGTGCGCCGTAGACCCTGATAATGCCGGATGCAATACATCAACCGTCATTGGGCGCCCTCTTTCTACCGCCGCTTCAATAGCCGCCATATAACAAACAGGCGCATGACCATAAGTTGAATGTGCATGGATCCCGATATCTTCGTCGAACTCTTCCAATAATCTGGAACATAGCTCGTATGTATCCTCAGGATTAATAACTCCACTGGCTGACTTTAAATAAAAGCCCTTATGCCCTGTGTCGATCAACGCCTGCGCAGTCCTCAAACATTCATCAACACTGAAATTCGGATTGTCCTCAATACAGATCGTCCCTTGAGCCTGAATATCATATCCATGTTCTTCACGGGCAATGCGGGTTGCTTCTGCTACACCGGCCAAAAGTCGAATATCGTTCAAACCATGGAAGTTCTGAAGGACATTCATACCGGCCGCCGCATATTCCCTTACCGTCTCTCTAACGACGTCAAACGGCTGCGGCTCATACCCGAACAAGAAGTCACCACGAATAAGCGCAGATTGAACAACCCCCGGCTTTCCGAAATGACGAAGAAGCGTATCAACCTCTTCCCATTCTTTACGGCCCTTCTTTGCAAAAATATCAAAGAACGTTCCGCCACCGGTTTGGATGGATGATGTCCCGATCAAGTGCGCGTTTTGATAAGCGGCAACCATTTCATTTGCCGAAGGACTTGTTCCGAAAAGAGATTGTATAGCGTCTCTGTAGACGTCCTGAAAATTAACAAGTTTTGCCATGTGAGAACTCAGTGTTTATTTTTACAAACCTCGTAAATATACCAACAGTATTATTATGACAAGAGTTTTGTTGCCATACAATCTATTCCGAAGCGGATATAAATAAGCTACTTACTGGCGGTCTTCCTTTACGAGCCTGCGTTTTATAGCCAATCGGCAGTAAACATATGCAAGGCAAGCACCAAAAATAACAGCCTCAAGTAAAGTCACAGCAACAAACAAAACTGGATGCTGATCAAACGAGAATGTCTTCACTTCAAAGAATATAGGGGAATACCCATCCCTCATACTCACAGAACTCGAAAGAAGTGTTTCGAAGAAAATGTAACCCATGAAAACGGTAAAAGCGATACCAACCCAGGGCGTGGTTTTAAGAACATCCCTGATGTCGCTGTCGGTCTCATCGAGAAAATGAAATTTCATATTGATTGCCCCACGCCCCTAAATCGGCAGGTAATGGTCGGAACGAGAGGATTTGAACCTCCGACCCCTTGCACCCCATGCAAGTGCGCTACCAGGCTGCGCCACGTTCCGA
>CAZLTT010000128.1:0-4079 GCA_964562515.1 uncultured Micavibrio sp. | reverse complement strand
TAGGGCTTCTATTCGTTCCTGCGGGCGCGGGTGTGAGCGTTTATCTTGGCCTGATCGCGGAACAATGGCTGGTTATTCTCACCGCGTCACTCGCATCGACCTTCATGACCTTGATTGCCTGCGCATGGTTATTCAAGTGGCTCTCCAGGGATGAGGACGCGTAGATGGATTATTTATTATCTCATCCTTTGACGTCACTTTTTGTTGTGCTTGGCAGCTTCGCAGTCGTAAGCGCCATACAAAAGAAAGCGGGCGGGCATGCAGCCTTGAACCCTGTGGTTTGGGCGATCATAATTTGCGTCGCATTCATTCAGCTTTCGGGTATTTCATACGATACCTTTATGAGCGGTGCCTATCCGGTGCATTTTTTGCTCGGCCCTGTGACGGTTGCTTTAGCCGTTCCGCTTTATCGTTTAATGAAGACAATAAAACACGATGCGCGAGCGATACTGATTGCCATCGGCTTTGGCTGTCTTTTTTCCGCTTTCAGTGCCATGGCTATAGCAGCAATCATGATGGCGAGTGAGGAATTACAACTGGCCGTGACATCGAAATCGGTGACTGCACCGATTGCAATTGAGATCGCAAGAAAGATCGGTACACCGGAATCTTTGGCGGTTCTGTTTGTTTTTGCGACCAATATTCCCTGGCTCTTGTTCAGTGGCCTGTTTTTCAAAATTGGCGGTATCAAGGACGAGCGTGCCAAGGGGTTAGCGCTCGGCACCGTATGCCACGGCCTCGGCGCTGCGAGGGCTTTTCAAATTAGCGAAAAAGCAGGGACATACAGCGTTATCGGTATGAGCGTTATGGGTATTCTGTCCGGCTTATTATTGCCGATTATTATTCTGACTTTTTTCAAATAGGTTTTTCGGGTTTTTATTTGACGGATAAAAAGGCGCTATGCAAAAGTGTCGGCCATACACACTATTACGGAGATACTGAGTATGGGATTAGACGATCAAAAGCCCGGTCAATTACAACAAACATTTTCACCCCCGGATAGCGGCAGAGAGCGCGGGCATTCCGCCAAAAGGCTTTTGCTGCAAACGTTGTTCGAACGCGAAGAAAGAGCCCGCCAGTGGGAAGACCGTTGTGCCGGACATAGAGGCCACGGCACGTATTCCGCAACAAACAGAGATTACGACCTGTAAATGCCAAAGGGCCCGTTAAACGGGCCCAGTTGTGATTTCAAATTACCGATAAGACATTGATAAAGAAAAACCGGGCCCGCTTAACGGGCCCAGTTACTTTTAAGACGCTTTCTTTTTCGCATCTTCCTTCGGAGAATCTTTATCGCCATCTACGGTGGTCAGATCAGGCCCTTTATCATCGTTTTCAGGGCCAGTGAGCATATCATCCGCGATGAGCCCGGCATTGGCGCGAATTTGCTGTTCCAATTTCTCAGCGACTTCCGGATTTTCGCGTAGGAAGTTTTTGGAGTTTTCCCGCCCCTGCCCTATGCGTTGTCCGTCATAGGAGAACCAGGCTCCCGATTTTTCAACGAGATTGGCAGCGACGCCGAGGTCAAGCAGTTCACCCATTTTGGAGATGCCTTCACCATACATGATGTCGAATTCAATCTGACGGAATGGCGGTGCCATTTTATTTTTCACAACCTTAACGCGGGTCTGGTTACCAACGACCTCATCCTTGTCCTTAATGGCACCGATACGACGGATATCAAGACGGACAGAAGAATAGAATTTCAAAGCATTACCACCCGTTGTGGTTTCGGGAGAACCGAACATAACACCGATTTTCATACGGATCTGGTTGATGAAAATCACGATGGTTTTCGAACGGTTAATCGAACCTGTAAGCTTACGCAAGGCTTGTGACATCAAACGCGCCTGCAAGCCAACATGTGTATCGCCCATTTCCCCTTCGAGTTCGGCACGGGGCACAAGTGCCGCCACAGAGTCGACAACAAGTACATCGAGAGCACCGGAGCGCACGAGTGTATCCGCAATTTCCAAGGCCTGCTCACCCGCATCCGGCTGAGAGATCAAAAGTTCGTCAACATTTACGCCCAGTTTTTTGGCATAGCTTGGGTCGAGTGCATGTTCCGCATCAACGATAGCGCATGTGCCGCCCGTCTTTTGCGCTTCGGCAATCACATGTAGAGCCAGTGTTGTTTTACCGGAACTTTCAGGACCATATACCTCAATGATACGGCCGCGCGGCAAACCGCCAATTCCCAAACCAATATCAAGACCAAGAGAGCCGGTTGATACCGATTCAACTTGTATCGGGTTCTGCTCACCATTCAGCTTCATGATCGAGCCCTTACCGAAGGCACGTTCGATTTGAGAGAGTGCGGCGTCGAGGGCTTGTTGTTTTTCTTTGGAATTTTGGGTCATATCTTCGTCTTTTTTCATTTGAGTAACGGGCATCTGAGCCTCCTCTTTTTTGGCATAGATTCGCAGCGCATGCAATGAACGGCGGGTGTTTGAATTAATCTCTACACCAAGCGTGTACCATTTTTGTTCTCACGTCAACAAAAAAGAACAAAAAAAGAACTTACGATAGGTTATCTTGCGTGAATACTTGTTGACTGATGTCGCGGAATGGGTATGGAACACGCCAGTTCACCTGTTCTCCTGTAATTTCCAGGCCAGCATTTTTAAGGATTGCAATTACGCCCGAACGGCAATTCACAGGACCGCCCTGAGTTTTGAATGGGTTATAGAGAACTTTGCTGCGGTTAAACTTTTCAGCAGATTCGATGATCCTTTGCCATGTTTCATCAAGCTCCTCTTGAGGCGGATTACCCAAGCCCGGCACGGTATGGAAAGCATCAAATGCCTCTAGGCCACGTCCACGCTGCGCAAATTCCGCCGTTAAGAACAGCTCGTGTCGGGCGAGCCCGATTGAGGAGACTGATTTATGAAAGGTCTCTTGCAAACCCGCAACCGTGAAGCCGTCGCTGACATTCGCAAACACACCGGACATAAGGTTTTTCGGAAGCTTTCCATCCGGTGTACGGGCAACCACATGAATTTCTTCGGAGAGACCTTCATCGAGGTTCATACGGGTCAGAAACGAATGAAAGCGCGAGCCGCTGCGCGCCAGTTTTTGAACCAGCGTCGGGCGCGACCCTCTGATGCGTGTTTCTGCAATTCCTATTAGTGCCGAAGCCATTTTACACCTTTTAAATAGCGGTGCGGGACACTATCAATTATGGAAACAAATTGCAACATAAGCCGAAATTTGCCAGTTATGACAAATTTATGTATAACAGCGCGCTATGTCTGCTCAATACAGAAAAACAACGATAGGCAACGTTCCAACGCGGGTTTATTCCGCCGTTGGCGGCGCGTTTATGGCGGCCTTAAGGGACACGCACAATGCCTATCCGCCTGCGATACGCTCTTTCTTCGAGCATGCGCGCTTCGAGAACGGTAAGCGGCTTCATATCCGCACAGCGCGACTCCATACAGACACACGCGATGACGAGGCGAGACGCACGCCCGACAAAAAAGACGACAAGAGAACACATTTCAACCATGTCAGCGGACGCTTTTCCGGACGCGATGGCGCCTTGCATGTTTTTGAATTTACGCTTCGCCAATATCCGGGCATCCCGATTGAGACTATGGACATGATGGATGCGCAAGACCCGAGCGAAAACCCGCATGTATGGTTTAAAACCGCAGTTGCAGATGTTTATAGGCATGAAGGCGGACATAGCGTCTCATCTCTACTTGGTCGCTTGGGCGAACAGCCGGGATTTATTGAGGCGTGGAAGGCGGATGTTGCGGCATTGGGGGGCGAAGATGCGGCCCGTAAAAAACGGTGGGGCTATTTCATTCAGGATGGCGCACAAGGGCGAGAGGAAGTGATTGCGGATTTATGGGCGGAACGCGCAGGAAGCCCTAAGCAATTAAGACCGGTTTCGGCAGCGTTCCCACACTGCGAAGTTTGGTTCTCAAAATTCTATGATCGCTTTGTGGATCATTTGGAAACCGACCCGGCGTTGCTTCAACGCGATGAATTTATCCGCGCCTTGTAGCGTAACAGACTCTAATCACCCAGAACCTCTTTCACCTTGGCGGCGAGTTGCTTGAGGGTGAAGGGTT
>CAZLTT010000127.1:0-4085 GCA_964562515.1 uncultured Micavibrio sp. | reverse complement strand
GGTTCGACTTTGTAATCATCGGGACATGAATAATATCCCGGTGATCCTACGACTTTGACTTTGTCACATGAATTTCCCGACTCAGCGTAGCTTTGACGCACTCCCTCGCTCATGATTGCATCCCAATCACGATCGCTCAGGCGATCTCCCGCATTTAGCGGCGAACATCCGGCGAGAAGAAAGAGCGCACAAAATCCAGCTTTCGTGCGCTCAAGAGACATTAAGCGGCGGCTTTGGCTTCTTTATTGACCAAAAGTTCTGCGATCTGAACCGTATTCAGAGCAGCCCCTTTGCGCAAGTTGTCGGACACGCACCAGAAGTTCAGGCCGTTTTCGACACTGATATCTTCACGGACGCGGCTGACATAGACATCGTCTTCACCTGCGATCTCGGCCGGTGTGACGAATTCGAGGTCTTCTTGCTCCAGATCAACCAAAGTAACACCGTCCGCGCTGCGGAACAGTTCTTTGGCCTGAATCGCTGTCAGCTCTTTTTCGGTTTCGACATTGATCATTTCGGCGTGACCGACGAAGACAGGGATGCGCACGCATGACGCACAAACCTTGATTGCGGGATCGAGGATTTTCTTGGTCTCTACGACCATTTTCCACTCTTCCTTGGTCATACCGTCATCCATAAACACATCGATTTGCGGGATTGCGTTGAACGCAATCTGCTTTGGATAGACAGACGGGACAGGTGTCTGGTTAGCGTAGATGCCTTTTGTCTGGTTGAACAGCTCATCCATCGCTTCCTTACCGGAACCGGATGTGGATTGGTATGTGCTCACAACAACACGCTTGATTTTCGCGGCATCGTGCAGCGGCTTCAGCGCCACAACCATTTGAATGGTCGAGCAGTTAGGGTTGGCGATTATGCCCTTCTTAACGTCGTTAACCGCATGCGGGTTTACTTCCGGCACGATCAGCGGCACGTCAGGGTCCATGCGCCAGTATGATGTATTGTCAATGACGGTCGCGCCTGCTTTTGCGGCGATCGGAGAGTATTCGGCAGAAACCTTACCGCCCGGTGAAGACAGCACAATATCAATACCTTTGAAGTCAAATGTAGCAAGGTCTTTGACCTTCAGATTCTGGTCGCCATAAGATACTTCACGGCCGACGGAACGGCTTGAAGCCAATGCGACAACATCGTCAGCAGGAAACTGACGTTCGTCCAATATTTTCAACATTTCATGGCCGACATTTCCGGTCGCGCCGACAACTGCTACTTTGTAACCCATTTCATTCTCTCGATTTCGTTAAACAGCTTCTATTACAAGGCTTTCATTGATATGATAAACGCACCTGTCATTGCAAGTTTTATCTATGAGTACGTCTGACAAACTCACCCGTAAAGAATTAGAACAAAAAGTCGCCGAAGCAGATGCTTTGGCCGAAATGAAGTCGAACTTTCTCGCGACGATGAGTCACGAGATCAGAACGCCGATGCAGACCATCTACGGGATTTTGGAGCTGATAGCGGACGAAAAGCCCGACAGCCATATTGCGGAGATGGTCCAAACCGCGCAGACAGCCTCTAGTGGCTTATTGGAAATACTCGACGATGTTCTGGATCTGGCCAAGATGGATGCCGATAAGATGGAGCTCGATATGTTCGAAGTCCCCGTGCGCTTGCTCGTACGTGGCTTGCTCGAAGCCTTATCCGTCAAGGTACATTCCGTTGACATAGAGCTGATCGACGACATTCAACAAGATGTACCATTTGTTGTTATCGGTGATCCGAAACGCCTGCGGCAGATCATTATGAATCTGTGCGGCAATGCTTTGAAGTTCACACATCAAGGCAGCGTCACTGTTCGCGTGTCCACTGAAACGCAACATATTGGCCTGCCCGAGGATGGCATTGGCTTGCGCTTTGAAGTGATCGATACCGGTATCGGCATGCCGCAAGAGGTTTGTGACAAGCTCTTTGGCTCCTTCGTGCAGGCGGATAACTCAACCTCCCGCAAATATGGCGGCACAGGGTTAGGGCTTTCGATTTCGAAAAAACTCGTTGAATTGATGGATGGCGAAATCGGCGTTGAGAGCGTTGAGGGCAAGGGCTCGACATTTTGGTTTGAAATTCCGACGCGTGAGGTCAGTACAGATGAAAGCACCGTAGCGTTGCCGAAACTTGACGGTATTTCAGTGATATCGGTCGAAGACCACCCGCAAGGAGCGAAAGAAATCGTCAATTCCTTACGATCAATGGGCGCAACCGTCGAGAGCTGCCCGACATATAAAGAAGGGTTGGAATTGATCAAACGCCGCCCGTTTGACGTCGCCGTTATTGACCAAGGCTTGCCTGACGGACTTGGGCTCGACCTGATTAAAGAAGCCACCAAAATTCGCCCGAACATGGGCCTGATGATGTACACGGTGCGGGATGATATCGGCCTCGCTCATTCCCTGAAGGCGCTTGGGGCAAAATACCTGACAAAGCCAGCCAGTCGTGCGGGACTTGGCGAAGCTGTACGCGACACAGCGAACAAGATGGATCGTATCGAGATTGAAGGCCCGACCAAGCTTTTGATCGCCGAAGATACCGACAGTGTGCGCAATATTTTGACCCTTCAGCTTAACAAGCTCGGCATAGAGGCGGATTTCGTGGAAAACGGAATAGAGGCTCTTGAAGCATTGGAAAGCGGTGAGTACGGCATCCTGATTACCGACCTGCACATGCCAAAAAAGGATGGCTATAGCCTCGTTGAAGATATCAGAAAGAACGAAGACGGCTCGGATAAGCACTTTCCTGTCATTGTTCTGACCGCTGATGTGCAAATGGCTCAGCGCGACACATATCTTAAACATGGCTTTGATGAATGCCTCCTGAAACCTGTATCCATGGGACAGTTCAGACGTCTGCTTGTACGGTGGGGATTGCTGAATGAGGACGAGCAAGATAGTGCAGATGGAGACGCGCAGGATGTTTTCAAACATCCGGACGATAGGCCGGCGATTGACCGCGAAGCCATGATCGGTTTGATGGGTGCGTTTGATGAAAACACTATAGAGATGCTCAAAATGTTTGTCGAAATGACCGAACCGCAAATTGCCGAAATTCGCGAAGCACTTGAGGCTCAGGATTTTGAAGATTTGCAAGAACTCGGCCATTCATTAAAAGGTGCGGCCCGCTCGGCTTGCGCCCCTGCCCTTGGTGACTTCGCCTCCGAATTACAAGACGAGGCCGAAGCCAACAGAACGGTTGATGAAATTGTCAGCAATATCGAGAAAGAGTTTGCGCGGGTAAAAAGCGCCGTTTACGCCCTTAAAGTTTAAGGACAAGGGGGTGAGGCCGCCGGCAAGGTCTCGTCACCGTCTGCGTCACCGTTAAATACGGCGGATGATTGCTGCACGACCCAGATGCGGAAACATGTACTGCCTTGCGGGCAAGATACGGTCGCCGGACTGAGGCTATCTAACGCCTGCTGTGATGCTGTTGCATCAATAATATCCGCTTCACATTCCGCGTATTTTTCATCCAGCTTCTGCAAAGCCGCGACCAAAAATGCGTCAGAGTTATTGGTTTCTGTCCAATAGAAAACTCCATCCACGCCATTGTAGATTTGCCAATCCTGAAACAGATCGGGGGCGGGCCCTAGAAACTTACCTGACTGACCTGTGAAGATCAGCGCATGATCTGCTTCATTCGGGTTTCCGGGATTATTACCAGGGCACCGCATATTACGAACCAGGCGATCACCTGACTGACCCGGCGTTGCGGAAGAATAGTGCGAGGAGTCGGGATTAATAGGGTAGCGCACATCAGCATCAGGATCAGATCCCCCACCAGATGTATCAATTGTTCCATCACCATTCGGGAAGAGTAATATACACTCCTGAATTCCGGACCGGATCGAGTCAATCTGCGATTGAATAGCCGTCGTTGCACGAAACGCATTTTGCGATGTTGTTTGCTGACTGGATGGCTCCATAAAGCTGACTGTCAAAGCCGCTAAAAGCGCTATGGCGATCAAGATATAAACAAGCGCGCTCCCTGTTTCAGAAGAAGCGCGCATCGTTTTCTGTATAGAATAATCTCTGTCGAGCATCTACCTCTTATCGCTCCACGAGTACATGATA
>CAZLTT010000126.1:0-4095 GCA_964562515.1 uncultured Micavibrio sp. | reverse complement strand
CGACTTTGGATGAGCTGAACAGCCCACACATGTAAAGAGGGGTTTCAACGCAGATATCGTTTTTTATCGCGTTTCCTTAAAAGCCTTTAGTGGCTTCACCACTTTCAATAGCGGCGAGTGCTTTGTCCTTTGACAAAATAGCACATAGCGTTGCCCCTGATTTTGCGCAGGTGCCTTTGGCCATGTAACCGCCCTTTTTTGTTTGGGTAATGACGGGATTTTGCATCACGACGCCTTTTTCTTTCGTCTTTACGTTGTACGCTGTTATTGGCATAGAGATCTCCTTTCAGAAGGTCTAGATATCTCTATTATACCATTTTTGGCTCAAAACGGCGTGCGTCTGTAAAAACGTTTTTAATATCAGCGTTTTATACGGTTCTTTGTGCTTATACAGCGGCCGCGGGTGTGCTGTATTCTTCTTCACGGCGTCCAAGCGCTTGGTTCGCCAGATTTATGGCTCCGCGTCTTGTCGGACCGTGTGAAGCAGCTCCTAAAATACCGAGGCCTGTAAGCATCAGCACCCATGTAGGTGGGGCGTCTACTGTCGCCGGTGTTTCCGGGATAATTGTCGTCGGGTTATCAGGGTTCAAAGGGAAAAGCGGGTTATGAGGATTCCATGGGAAATACGGTGTTCCGCCGCCCGTTGGACTGCCCGGAGTACCAACATGAGGTACACCCGGGATGCCGGTGAAAGGAACGCCCGGCTGGCTTGGGGGGACAATCCCTGTGATTTGATCATCTGTACAGCCGTTCAACACCTGACCGCCGTTTGTGATGAAGCCTGTTTCGATGGAGCCGGATAGACGCAATGTATTTGTGTCCATGTTCGCGCCCCACATTGCTTCCGAACCGAATGCAACCACGTTGTCTTCTGCGTCCAGTGCGACCTTGGCAATGAAGTTTCTTGTCAATGTTCCTGTACCATCGGTTACTTCACCGAAGATAACACGGATGTCTTGGCGTTCGGCTTCTGGGAGTTGATCAAGACCGAGGATTACGCATTCGGCCAGATCGTGATCGATCGGTTCTGCGTTCGGGTCATATGCAACTCTGCGTTTGAACGCTGTATCGGCATCAAAGGCAAAGCCGGGCTGAGCCAACTGTGCGTAACCGGCATCAAGATCGGCAGCGAAAGTTTCACCAAATGTGAATTCGCTTAAACCTTTACGGCCCATCGGGGAGAAGGCTTCGACGTTGAATGTACCGCCTGCCTGCATGTTGTCGTAGATCGCGGCCAAAGCTTCCGCATCATCCTTGATTAACAGTACGAGGTAATCGCGTGTTTCCGCATCTTGTATGTTGTTGTCAGGGATCACCTGAAATTCGTTAGCGTCGATTGTGCGAACAACTTCGCCATTTCCATCGCGCAGGATGATTTCGATGTTTTCATTTGGCTGCATGTCATAGCCAACGCCGATTTGCAGTTCTTCTATAGCGCCTTGTTCTGGAGTGAATAGGGCCGAAACGCGGGCGTTTTCGCTGATGCGGATGTCTTCATCTGCAGTTGTGACAAGATCGCCGACCGGATGAATTCCGCGTGGGTCAGCTGTAACCTGTTCGAAAACCGAACCTGCAGTATCGATACCGACATGTGCGGTAACTGAGCGTTTCATTTCACCGCTTGGCAGTTCTTGTTCAAGAATACCAACAGCGTTTGAAACATGTGTGAATGTCAGAGGCGTTTGTCCGCTTTCGACGCCGACAGGCTCGAATGTCGCGTAAACGATGTTGTCGCCGCCATTTTGTGTCAGTTCAAGTGTTTCTGCGACGCGTGCGCGGCGCGCTTCCGCCGCCTCTTGGATCGCCGCGATCTGATCTGCGAATTCCGATTTAAACAGATCGGAGTAGCTTGAACCCGGCAAGATATCGTCCCAAGCAGGCTTTGTTTCAGTTGTCGTAAAAGACAAAGGAGAAAGTGTGAAGTCTGATGCAAGGCCATATGTGTCAAAACCAGCTATAGCCAGACTGTTTGCGGCTAGGCTTGTTTCGGAAAGTCCTAATGCTGTTCTGTCTTGTTGGTCTAGCTCCAACATGTTGATTGGTGCAGCATGCGCGGCGCCTGCGCCGGCTGTCGCCAGAATAGAAAGGGCCAAAGCGCCGCTTTTTCTGTCCGGAATATATGTGCCTAAAGGCGAAAATGTTTGAGCGATTCCCATTACCTGTATCTCCGTTTTCGTAAACCGTTTGTTATAAGGCCGCATGAAATACACGTAATACGTAAATATGTCAATTATATTTTGCTGGTAGAGCTGTGCCGTTTTTGGGTGGCAGCTATGTGTTTTTAGGGATAGGGAGGAAATGGTGGGCGGTACTGGGATTGAACCAGTGACCCCTTGCGTGTCGAGCAAGTGCTCTACCGCTGAGCTAACCGCCCCACCGCAGTAGATAACGTTTTCAGAGCAGTCGTTATTTCACTTTATCCCATTGCTGTCAATATATCCCATTGAAAAAATCTATGCTTTTTGTGCATTCTTAAGTTAATTCAATTGTTTACGTTCAAGTAACTACTTGCGCAAGGCACGTTTTTAATAGGCATAAATTATTGACTCTTGGTTGTAGGGAGACTCATTATAACCCTTTAATTTTATGGGGGATTTTGATGTCGAATAAATTTGATTTGTTTAGGTTCTCGCTTTTGCCAAGAGAACAGATGGATATAACAAGCTATCCAGATCCGACGAGGGAAGAGTATTTAAGAATGTTGTTCTCGGAGGAGCAACAGTTTGTTCATTATGGCACTGTTTTTCATTATGTGCCCTCAAGAAACTTGAGTAGCGGGTCACAACAAGAAATTATAGGCCGTATTGGACGGTCCGTGACAATGGATGAAAACTTGCCACCTTCAGCTAATCTGGAAGATTCAAAGCATGAAACGTGGAAGGCAAGTGTAGTCGTTATTGATCCGACAGACCATCAGGATGGACAAAAAGCTTCTATTCAAGTTGATCAGCAGGTTGGAAAACCAGATTCAATTATGAAAAGTTTGGTGAACTCTTTGAATGAACGCTATGAGACTGCAGCTTATCACATAGAGGTCGCTCCAATATCAGAAGCTAGTACATTCTGGCAATTTGCAGAAGAAAACGCAGGCAATATTACAACCTTAACGTTTACATTTGTTGCGCCAAATATGTTTGGGGGGATTGACAATATCACGGAAGAAATGCGGCGCTTCAGGGATGAAGAAAAGGCGCAAAGAGTTAAAGTGCAAATGTCCAGTGATGACGGAATAGATACTGATACAGATAATGTTCGAAGCTCAGTCGAGTATACAACTCGAGGAGGTGGGGATATTTCCGCTCGAGCCAAGGGGGGGCGAAACTACAACTCGAAAAAGAAGAACCGCCATGTTATGATAGAAGGTGAAGACGATGAGCCTATGTTGGTTCGCGTCGCTAGAAATATTTCAAAGGTTCTGGGCCGTGAATAAGACTGTAGCACAATGTTCTGTTATATGCGCTGCGGCAGTCTGGGTTGCTCTGTCTATTCTTGCTCCGTGGGTTTTGAGCGATCAGAATACTCTTCTGGCCAATTTTATTTCACAAGGTAGTTTTATAGCATTTTTAGGGGTGGTTGTTACCATCACACTGGCATCAGCGGCAAATTTGCACCTCGAACTGAATAAGATGGAAGAAAAAATCAACAAGAGGGTTTTTAATAAGACAAGGCTTTCAATTAAAAAATCCGCTTTTTGGTTAATTGCGATGCTTTTGCTCGCGGTGTTTTTGTCATCTATAAAGTCATTGGTATGCGATACTGAAATAGCGCAATCATTTTTGAATGGTGCGTGTTTGTTAATTGTCTTGTTCAATGTTTTAGTTCTTATTGACCTTACTCAAACGGCTTTTGCTCTCGAGCCAAGTTTAGATGAATAGAATGGTTTATGTGGGTGATTAGGTTCGGATATTATTATCCCATTCCCGAATTTTGATCTGCACTTTTCTGCGCCTTTTCAGCGACCTAAATGCTCGGTGAATGGGATATTTTTGTTTCGCTAAGCTTCTGATTTTTAAGGGTTTTATTGTGTCGCGTTGCTGTGTGTGTCGAGCAAGTGCTCTACCGCTGAGCTAACCGCCCACACTTTGCGATAAAGAT
>CAZLTT010000125.1:0-4273 GCA_964562515.1 uncultured Micavibrio sp. | reverse complement strand
TTGGCGCGGCTGCGCTCTGCGATGACATTCGTTTCCCCCATGCCGCGTAAATCCTGCATCAGCTTGAACAAATTGTCATACGTGACCGTCACAATTTCTGAATCAATAACAGGCAAAGCAAATCCCGCACGTTGCAGTAAAGCGCCCATCTGCTGCTTATCGGCAAAGGGGAATACGCGCGGTGATGTGCCATCTTTAAGCATGAGCTCTGTCTGCGTCAGGGTTTCACGTAACTGGTACAATGTTTCACCACCGAACATCGCACCCAAAAATAATCCGTCGGGTTTCAAGCTGCGGCGGATTTGTAACAAAAGACCGGGCAGGTCGTTTACAACATGCATATCAAGTACGCTGCTGATGAGGTCGAAGTCTTTTCCGTCAGCATCAATCGCTTCTATTTCGTTGTCCCAATGCGCGGGTGTAAGGCGCAAGACTTTATCAAAGCTACGTGTGATGTCTTTCTGTCGGTCTTCGATATTGGCAAGGGCGTGTTTGCGCAGAAAATCGAAATCGCCATCGCATGCGGCCGCGCGCCTGCTTGCACGTTTACGTGCTTCGGCGTCAAAGACTTTAATCGGTTTATTGCTGGTAGATGGTGTTACCATTTTTCCGGACGCGGAATATCTTCCATTTCTTGTTCAACGGTGTCCATGAACGCCTCAAGCTCTGCTTCGAACTCTTCTTCCTGTTGTGGCGTCACATCTTCCTCGGAATAATCAATAGTTTCCTCGATCTCTTTTTCAAGCTCTTTGGCTTGAGATGGAGAAAGTTCCTCCGGTTTGATGTCACCGTCTTTAACTTGTTGGTGGAAAGCTTTGCGCTCCTGCTCTGTCAGTTTGCGCTTAACCTTAACTTCAATATCCTCTTCGTGCGTATGGTTGAGCATATCCATCTGGATGCGCTTTTTCTCCATACTTTGTTTCTTCAAAACCTCGACGGACTCGTAATTGAGCGGGATTGACCAGTCGGGCTGATACCCTTCGAAACGTTGCTTGAGGATTTCTTTAACCTGCATTTTGGCTTCAAGGCGTAACTCGTCATTGAAGTAACGATAAGCGCGCGCAATCGCGAGCATGAAGTGCGGTTCTTTGGATATAAAGCGCTGTAGCAGCATCAATTGATAGAACGGCAGAAACTGAGTGCCGGGCCCTTTCATTGCTTCGGCAGGGGCGGCAACAACATAAGGGTGGATGCGGTGAGGGGTAAGACCCACATGCGTGAAATAGCTTTCCCCCATTTTGATGATCTTATTCGGGGTCACGCCAAATTTTTCGGCTAAGAATTTTCGCAGCAACTTAAAGTTGGTGACTTCTGGCGGGATGTTAAAGCTCGGCGCGCGAACAGTTAGGCCATTACCTTCATGTCGTTGCGGGATAGGCAGGTGCTCTGCCAAAAAGCCCGCATGCACAACGGCCTTCTCATCCTTCGTCAACGGCAGAACCACGGCTGTGTTGATTGTTTTGCCGTCATGGACGATGAAGTCGACATTCTCAGCGGATAGACCGGATAAAGACCCGCGGCTTTGGCCTTCTTCAACGAAGGTGGAGTGGACAGGGCGTAACTGTCCTGTCGTGCCTTTAATCTCCTTGAAACGGATGTCTTCGCCCGCCATTTCCGCCATCAGCTTTTTAACATCAGCCTTGTTGTTGATCTTTGAGATTTGCAGATTGAGCGACTTATCCGTCCATGTCTCCGCGCGTAAATTCAGATGCTGATACAAGGACAGGATTTGCAATTCCAAACGGCCGTTCGGGATCATGCCCGTCGTAATGGCATTCAGAATTTGTTGCGCATCCATTTCACGTACTACGCCTTTGGCCTGAAAACGCTCAACGCCGACAACAGATTTCGGCTGTATCTGCCCCTTGGCTTGCTTGACCTTCACATAGAAAGTCTTGATTTTTTCATCGATGTAATCCGGCGCTGGGTAGTAATCCGGACCATGTTCCAAAACCGCATCTTGCTCGGGCTTAACGCCCAGATAGTCACGGGCGAACAGAACGGTATGCTTGACGTCGAACTCCTGCATGGTGGAGATTGCCTCACCATCGACTGTAATCGGCTCGATCATGTGGCCCGACCATCGACGCCCGTCAATCACAATACCGCCGCGCGGTACGGCGTTAGTAATAGAGCGTGCAATTCCGTCATGCAGATAAACTTTTAAACGGCCTTCCTCATCGACGCGGTAAGGGATAACCTCGCTGACATCAACATCGCGGCTGACCACATCAACGATCTTGCCTGTCTTCTCGTCACGCATCGCGCGGATGTTCAAATTACCGCTTTCCGTCATGGACGGACGGCGTTCGCTAATCTCCAGACTTTTACGCTCGGCCATTTTGACCGCAACGGCGAGGTAGCATGTCGGCGGATTACCAAGCGGCATACCGTCGTCGGAATATAGGCGGAAGCGCCCCTCGAACTTTTCATTGATGATGTCGTCATCATAATACGGACCGGAATATTGCACGCGGGCGCCAAGGCCGCCGAGCTCTTTACGGAATTCACGCATCGTAAAAAACGTGTATTCCATCGGTAGCTCGGACTCCCAATGCTGTCGCTCGTCCTTACGCATAATGAACTCATACGCCCATTTATACGGAAGGCGGAAGAGACGTGTGCGCGGAAAACGCTCCGGCAATTCTTCGAGGAAAAACCCGCCGCACCCCGCATCTTGTTTGGGTCTTGCATGCTCGGCATACCAGATCAGCAGATCGGGATCGGATAACTTGGAAAGCGCTTTGCCGGTGCTCGGTTCATCGGGAATTTCCATCAACACAAACTCACCCGGCGGCGGACGCGCATAGTCGCGGATAAACATCATCCCGCCTTTTTTTAACGCTTTAAAATGCGTGCGAATGGTCTCGGAAACTATGCGCTCGTTGTAGCGCGACGCCGAAAAAATCTCGTGAAGCACATAAGAGTTTACAATCGCGTCAACGGATTCCGGTTCGAAGATGTTCCGTGTGGCGTCGCCGACTTTGTAATCGAGATTGAACAGCTTGTACTTTTCTTTGGCTTTGTTGATCTGGCGTTTGGCTTTATCAAGTCCGGTGAATTTCACCTTCGGGTTCATCGCCGCCATTGCATATGTCATCGCGCCGTCATCGCATCCCATATCGATGACGTGCGAGCCTTCCTCCAGCAACAAGTGCGAGAGTGTGAACCATGCTTTTCGAATAACGGCCGGTTCAATGTCTTTGAGGAGCAGATTACGCTTGTCGATATAGCTTTCTGCTTCGGTTTCGAGATGCTTACCCATTGAGTAAATGTATGTTTTTTCACCAAAAATTTCAAAGCTTATAGCGCGTTTTCGTGAAATCACCTATAAAAACCCTATGCGCGCCGCTTTAAAACCTGTTCAAACCCTTATAATGCAAGCCGTTGACACGGTTTTGCCGCCCAGATGCATTATTACGGGTGAAATCGTCGACAGGCAGGGAATGATTGCCCCGCAAGCATGGGCGCAGCTCAACTTTATCGCCGATCCGCAATGCGAAAGATGCGGTATTCCCTTTGATTTCGAAAGTTTTGAAGGCATGACCTGCACGGCATGTCTGGATCGGCCACCGCCCTTCGAAAATGCACGTGCGGCGCTGAAATATGATGATGCATCCAAAGATATGATTTTGGGGTTCAAGCATGCCGATCAGACGCACGCGGTTCTGGCTTTTGCCCCTTGGATGGAAAAAGCGGGGGCGAAGATGTTGGAACAGGCAGATTATCTTGTGCCTGTGCCATTACATCGTTGGCGGCTATTCTCTCGCCGTTACAACCAATCGGCGTTGATCGCGCAGGCGCTTACCAAACATATGGGCGTTGCGACGATGGTCGACGGATTGATGCGGATCAGGGCAACAGAAGTGCAGGGGCACAAGAAAGCGGTGGAGCGTCACAAGAACGTCAAAAAAGCGTTCGCCGTAAATCCGAAACGAAGCGACGACATAAATGGCAAGAACATTGTTTTGATTGATGATGTGTATACGACGGGTGCAACGGTGAAGGAATGCGCGAAGACGTTGATTAAAGGCGGCGCGGCCCGTGTCGATGTGCTAACGCTCGCCCGCGTCGTAAGGGATGATCTGGATTTTTAAAGCGCTTCGCCGCGCGCAAGGCGGCTTTCATCGATCTTGGGCGAAAGTCCGACATCCATCACCAACATTTTCAACGGCGATAACATGTCTAAGCCCTTTAAGCCGCTGCGGCGCAAGTCCTTCAACGGGGCAAAGTCATTTGAAACAAAACGGTTGAGGATATCCACGCTCGCGAC
>CAZLTT010000124.1:0-4687 GCA_964562515.1 uncultured Micavibrio sp. | reverse complement strand
GAGCTTGAAGAATTGCTGATTGCTGCGGATCTCGGACCTAAAACGGCGATGAAGGTCGTAGAAGACTTCTCGCAAGGCCGCTTCGGCAAAGACATTTCACAAGAAGAAGTTCAAGAAGCGATGGCCGAAAGCATTGCTGCGATATTGGAGCCTGTCGCCAAAACGCTGAAGGTTCAAAAGCCGGATAACGGACCGCTCGTCATATTGATGTGTGGTGTTAATGGCGCTGGTAAAACCACGACAATCGGTAAAATGGCGCAGCAATTCAAAAGCGAATACGGGTTCAAAGTGATGATGGCCGCGGGCGATACGTTCCGTGCCGCTGCTGTTGAACAACTGGAGATTTGGTCCAAACGTACCGATGCGCCGTTGATTAAAAAGGATGTCGGCGCGGATGCTGCCGCCGTCGCTTTCGAGGCCTATGCCCAAGCCAAAGAGCAGGGCGCGGATGTTTTAATGATTGATACGGCCGGGCGCCTTCAGAATAAAAAGAACCTGATGGAAGAACTGGCTAAAATTATCCGCGTCCTGAAGAAACAGGATGAAAGCCTGCCGCATGAAGTATTGCTCGTTCTGGACTCAACCACGGGGCAAAACGCATTTTCCCAACTCGAAACCTTTAAGGAAATCGTCGATGTTACCGGTCTTGTCGTAACCAAGCTTGATGGCTCGGCCAAGGGCGGGGTTTTGGTTGGTCTGGCTGATCAGTTCAATGTTCCTGTCTATGCTGTCGGTGTCGGAGAGGGCGTAAGAGACCTTCAACCCTTTAATCCGCAAGAGTATGCCCGCAGTCTTGTCGGTTTATCGACTTAAAAGAATTCATCTAAGTCGTTGTCATTCAACAAAAAATAGGGGATAATAGAGTATGGTAAATATTCCCGAATTGATCCCGCCGAAAAGCGTAAAATCTGCTGAAGAAGCGGTAGAGCTGATTACAAAAATCTATGATACTCACGTAGAATTCCTGCGTACGCAATTTCAGGACTATGTCAGCGGTAAAGGCGCAGAAGGCCGCATTCGCGCGTGCTACCCGTATGCGCGCATATCTACGAAGCTTGCGCGCCGTGAAGATACCCGCCTTTCATATGGTTTCGCCCCCAAACCGGGCGTTTACAGCACGACTTTGACCCGTCCTGACATTTTTAAGGCGTATTTCACACAGCAATTCCAGAATTTGCTACGTAACCACGATATACCAATTGAGATCGGGGTGAGTGATACGCCAATCCCTGTCCATTTCGCTTTAGGTGATGATTTTCATCTGGAAGGTGACTTGAGCGAGGAACAGGCCAGAGACCTGCCGGATAAGTTCGATGTACCAAATCTGGATATTATGGACGACGAAATCGCCAATGCGACATATGTTGCACAACCCGGAGCCGATGACCCTCTCGCGCTTTTCACTGCGCCGCGGGTTGATTTGAGCTTGCAGCGTCTACGCCATTATTGCGGGATGCCGGCACATCATTTCCAGAATTTTGTGATTTTCACGAACTATCAATTCTATATCGATGAGTTCATCAAGATCGGCGAGGAAAAGGCGGGCAAAGACGGTTTCACCGAATTTGTGCAGCCCGCGAATCCTGATCGTTTGCCGCAAATGCCTGCCTATCATCTCAAAAGAGATAAAGGCTGTGGCATTACTATGGTGAATATTGGTGTTGGCCCGTCCAATGCAAAAACAATCACTGACCATATCGCTGTGCTACGGCCGCATGCTTGGTTGATGCTGGGGCATTGTGCGGGGTTACGAAATTCTCAGGATTTGGGCGATTACGTGCTCGCGCATGCTTATCTTCGCGAAGACCATATTCTGGACAATGATCTACCGTTGAGCATTCCCATTCCCGCACTTGCGGAAATCCAACAGGCTTTGGAAAAGGCGGTTGGCGAAATTTGTGGTTTCGAAGGGTACGACGTCAAAAAAGTCATGAGAACCGGTACGGTTGCGACCACAGATGACCGGAACTGGGAATTGCGCGGCTCGGTGCTGCAGAATGAGCGTCTCTCACAAAGCCGTGCCATTGCGATGGACATGGAAAGCGGCACAATTGCCGCGAATGGCTTCCGGTTTCGTGTTCCTTACGGAACGCTGCTATGTGTGTCTGACAAACCGCTGCACGGGCAGCTCAAGCTCCCCGGTATGGCTGACACATTCTATCGTCAACGTGTAGATCAACATTTACAGGTAGGTTTGCGTACCATGGAACTCTTGCGTGAAATCGACCCAGAACGCCTGCATAGCCGAAAACTCCGCAGCTTTAACGAGGTTGCTTTTCAATAAGCGTACATTAAGAAAGGCGCTTCAAATTAACGAAGCGCCTTATTCCCCCACCAAATTTTTTAAAACTTATTTACACAAGAACGTCGACCAATGCGCCGCGTTGTACCTCAGCACCGTCGGCTGCGTTCGCCGCGCCAGGGTTGCTGATTAAATCTTCGATACGCTGCTGAAAGGCACTGTTTGATTCCTGACCTTCGGCAACGGCCGCACCTTGTGGCTGAACGGCATTTTCTTCAGGTTGCTGATCTTGAGGACGGATAGCCCCGGTATTCTGGGCGTTTTGCTGCTGCACCTGTGTTGTTTGTGCTGCTGCAACTTGTTGATTTCCTACAATTCCGCTTAATGGTCCGGCCATAAACTATCCCTAACTCGTAATATCTCACTATCTATGATAGCGCCTAAGAATTAAGAATTAGTATAGAGCCGTCGGATGACGAACGCAAATGAAAGCCGCTCCCTTAAAAATAAGAATATTTTCAGTGCTTTGAAAGAAATTGATTCATTTTAACTAAAATATAAGGATTTACGATTATATTTGAGGACAAGAGACACGGGTGACTGCGTAAAACTCCGGGTAGTATTAGGGTTCTTAGGCGTTCGCCATCTCTTCAATAAGAACAAATCTACGAACAGAGAACATAAAAAAGTGTGTTTGGGGCAATAATGGATCTAAATCTTTTAGATAAATCATCAAATGTGACACCGTTGCTTGTGAAGTTATACGACTCTCACAAACTTCATAGCTTGGCGAAGGACGAGAAACCTCTCGCAAAGGCTGAACTGACAACGGCTGTTAGCGAATTACTTGAAACAGAATTAAGTCCACGTGAAAGCGAATTGGTCGCTGACGTGATGATCGGTTTGATGCGTCAGGCAGAAATCGATCTGCGTGAAGCATTGGCTGAGAAGCTGTCCGCAATGGAAAACGTACCGTTGCGTCTGGTCCTGCAACTGACAAACGACGATATAAAGGTTGCTGCGCCTATTTTGAGCAACAGCCCGGTTTTGGGCGACCTTGACCTGATTTATACGATTAAATCAAAAGGTCCTGATTACTGGCAGGCAATTGCCAAGCGCAACGAGATGAGCAATCAGGTCATTAATCTTCTGGTCGACACACGTGATGTCGATACGGCAATCGAACTTGCCAAGAATGAGTCTATTACATTGACCGAGCATGCAGTCGTTGTCATGAGTGACATGGCGCAAAAATCAGATAACCTCGCGATGCCTTTACTTCGCCGGGACGAAGTTACAAAAGAACTTGCTGAGAAGATGTTCAGGTTTGTGGGAGAGCAAGTTAAAGCCTTTATTACAGAGCAATACGGCATTGAGAACGCATCTTTGGTTGATAGTGTTGATGAGGTTATTGTCGAACTGGTTGAAGCGACTGAAGCTGTAAACGAGTTCATGCCATCGGAATCAATGATCCGAGCTGCCGAGCGTTACAAAAGCAAAGGTCTTCTAACAACCAAACTGATGCTTGGCGCATTAAGACGTGGCCAAATTCAAGCGTTCGTTGCGCAACTTGCCAAATTTACAGGTCTTACACCGGAAACGACGCTGGAAATTCTGTCCCAAACAAGTGGTCAGGGCTTGGCTGTGGCATGTAAGGCTTATGAGTTTTCTAAAGAAGATTTCGTGTCGATGTTCTTGCTGACAAACCGTATCCGTAATTCAGGACGTATGGTTGATTTGAATGAATTGAGCAAGGCGATCAACTACTTCACCAAAATAGAGCGTGATGTAGCGCGCGGAATCATTGAGAATTCCAACGAAGACTACTCAGCATAAAATTTAAGCGGCTTTTTTAGCGTTTTCGAGTGCGGCAACGCCGGGCAGGCTTTTGCCTTCGAGCCATTCGAGGAATGCCCCGCCTGCGGAAGAGACATAGGTGAAATCTCCGACAACCTCTGCGTTTTCGAGCGCTGAAACAGTGTCTCCGCCACCGGCGATACTTTTTAAGTGTCCCATACGGGTTAGGCGCGCGGCCGTTTTGGCCACGGCATTTGTGCCTTCATCAAAAGGTTTGATCTCGAATACACCCATCGGCCCGTTCCACAGGATGGTTTTGCAATCACCCAGAACGGTCTGGTAGGCCTGTATGCTTTTCGGCCCGACATCAATAGCCATGTAGCCATCGGGAATGGCGGTCGCATCAACAACTTGATGCTCTGCGTTGGTTTTCAATTCTTGCGCCACGACCGCATCTACGGGCAGGACAATCTCGCACCCCGCATCTTTGGATGTTTCGATAATTTTGAGCGCTTCGTCTTTCATTTCGGTTTCGCACAGCGACGCACCGACATTCGCACCTTTGGCGTATAGGAACGTGTTAGCCATCGCACCGCCGAGAATAAGGTAATCGGCTTTTTTCACGATATTGTTGAGTACATTCAGCTT
>CAZLTT010000123.1:0-4763 GCA_964562515.1 uncultured Micavibrio sp. | reverse complement strand
AACCTATATCTTTGGCAGATAAACCGAAATCGGAGGCATGCTGCATCAAGTGATACACTTCACTGGACCGTAGAAGCGCCTTAGTAGGGATGCATCCCCAGTTCAAACAGATGCCGCCCAGGTGATTTGCCTCAACCAATGCCACTTTCATTTTCAATTGTGCCGCACGTATAGCCGCGACATACCCGCCGGGGCCCCCACCAATCACGATCACATCAAAATTCTTATCACTCATTCTCACTATCCATTCTGATTTTGGCTGTTACTTTTTCTAAAAACTCTCTGACTTCGTCAATCTCGGTTGTACGTGTCGTCTGATCCGGAAAACGTTCAAACGCTTCCTCGGGACCGAACAGGATCATCGGTTTTTTGTACTGAATCCCCAACGACACCTCATCCCGCGTACCGTGGTCACCGGGCAAAATAACCATTGCGTGACTCGTCATAACATTGACGAAATTACGGCTATAGGGCTGCGCGGCTTTCTGGGCCTTCACATCCAACGGTGTCAGTATCGGGATTTCAATATATGGGTTGGGGTATTCCTTACGCGGAACATACGTACCGTCGTAATCAACCGTAGGAATAATACCGATATTTACGCCTTCACGATTTTCAACATCGACAAAAGCCTGTGATACGGCGGACATAACACCCGCACCCGCTCCTGTTAAGAGGTGGTAATCATGCTCGGCAATCAGTCGTCCGACTGGAACAGCATACTCTACCCACTCACTTTCGTGGGATCCCATAACACCAATAATCGGTCTACGATCAATCATATTACAATAGCATATTTACTGGGTTTTCTATATAACGCTTGAAGTGCTGTAACCATTCCGCGCCAACCGCTCCATCCACCGTTCTGTGATCTGTCGAAAGCGTAACATTCATCACAGTCTGGATTTTAACCTCACCATTAACAACCTTCGGCACTTGCTCACCCGCGCCAACGGCCAGAATACAGCTTTGCGGCGGGTTAACGATCGCCGCGAAGTCCTTCACGCCAAACATACCGAGGTTAGAGATAGAGAAACATCCGCCCTGAAACTCTTCGGGCTTAAGTTTGCCCTCACGTGCGCGACCCGCAAGCTCCTTCATCTCATCCGAGATTTCACGCAAGCCTTTCTCTTCAGCCCGCTTGATGATAGGCGTAATCAAGCCAGTCGGCGTAGCTACAGCAATCGAAATATCAGCATTGTGATACTGATGAATGACATCACCCTGCCAGCTTACATTCGCCGCCGGATATGACTTCAACGCCATTGCAGAGGCCTTGATAATGAAATCATTCACCGAAAGCTTGAACTCGCCGTTTGCGGCTTCATTCATGTCCTTTCGCGCTTTCAACAAATTATCGAGCACACATTCAACAGTCAGATAGAAATGCGGAACAGTTTGCTTGGATTCCAACAAGCGCTTGGCCGTAATCTTTTTGATGTTGTTGATAGATACTTCCGTATACGCCATGCCGAACTCATTCAGCTTTTGCCCTTCGGCCAGTTGCTGAGGCGCAGCACCTGCAGCAGGTGCTTGTGCTCCCGGCTGCGCATTTTCTACATCGGCTTTTACGATACGGCCTTTAGGACCTGAACCTTTGATAGCTGAAAGATCAATACCTTTGTCGGCGGCAATGCGCTTGGCCAAAGGCGAAGCGAACACACGCCCACCGGAATTCGAAGTTTGAGGTGCTGCGGATGCTGCAGGGGCCGCCTTTGGAGCTTCTGCCTTAGGAGCTTCTTCTGACTTTGCTTCTGGTGCCGCAGGTTTCGAGCCCCCGCCCAAAGCGGCGGTATCAATATCATCTGCGCTTTCGCCGTCCTCAAGCAAAACAGCGATAATGTCGTTCACAGGAACATTTTCAGTCCCTTCGTTAACGAGGATCTTACCCAGAACACCTTCATCGACAGCTTCAACTTCCATCGTCGCTTTATCGGTTTCGATCTCTGCAATAACATCTCCGGCCTCAACAGTATCGCCTTCTGACTTCAACCATTTGGCCAAAGTCCCTTCCGTCATGGTCGGCGATAAAGCAGGCATAGTAACGCTAATAGGCATTTGTAATCCTCATTGTTTGCATAAACTGTGAATGTAAATTATGGTAACGGTTCAATAAACGTGATGGTGACATATGGTTAAAGAAGCTTGGCAAGTAGAATCCGAACTCCGTACGGGTTTTGATACTTTGAACAGAGACGCTCCGGAAATTGCGACCGATCTTCTGTCCATGTTCCGTGAACAAACGGGCGACTCCAGATTGCGCAATCCCGCCGATGCTCCCGCAAAGTGGCATAGCGGCTTTCTTGGTACAGTGGAAAGCTTCGCTAGCGATATGGATTGCACTGGCGACTGGTAAACCCATCTTCGTTCTTTAATCCTCGTAACAAACCTGTTTTGCTTTATGCACAATCTCGTCAACTTGCGGGATCGCGAGCGCTTCGAGATTAGCCGCATATGGCAACGGAACATCCGCAGCAGTAACACGGGCCAAAGGTGCATCCAGATAATCAAATGCATGCTCACCGATAAGAGCTGCAATCTCCGAACCGATGCCGGCAAACGGCCAACCCTCTTCGCATGTCACGATGCGGTTGGTTTTCTTAACCGATTCCAGAATTGTATGACGATCGAGCGGGCGAATAGTCCGCAGGTTAATGACCTCGGCATCTATGCCCTGCTCGGCGAGCTTATCAGCAGCCTGCAAAGCTTTCCCAACCATAATGGAAAACGCAACAATCGTTACATCAGAACCTTCGCGTTCGATCTTTGCGCGCCCCAATGGAATTGCAAAATCTTCGCTCGTCGGTACTTCATGTGTTTCGCCGTACAGCAATTCGTTTTCAAGGAATACAACAGGGTTCGGGTCACGGATCGCGGCTTTCATCAAGCCTTTTGCATCCGCACCGGACCAAGGTGAAACGACTTTCAAGCCCGGTATATGGCCATACCAACTCGCGTAACATTGTGAGTGCTGAGCAGCCACACGGGACGCCGCACCATTCGGGCCACGGAACACAATTGGACAACCAAGCTGACCACCCGCCATGTAAAGCGTCTTCGCTGCAGAGTTAATAATATGGTCCATCGCCTGCATCGCGAAATTGAAAGTCATAAACTCAACGATCGGGCGTAAGCCATTCATCGCAGAACCAACGGCAATACCTGCAAAACCGTGCTCTGTAATCGGCGTGTCAATCACACGCTTATCACCAAATTCATCAAGCAAACCTTGAGAGACTTTGTAAGCGCCTTGATATTCCGCGACCTCTTCACCCATCAGGTAAACAGTTTCATCATTGCGCATTTCTTCCGCCATTGCATCGCGCAGCGCTTCTCGCACTGTCATTGCTTTGGTTTCAGTAAAAGACGCTTCATCAAACGGAGGCGGCTCTAGAACCTGCCCCTGAGCATACAGAATATCGCGATTTTCGATCACCTTACCCTCGGCCTGAGTCGCAGTGGATGATGAAGTCACGCTCGGCGTATCCTCACCCGCTTCTGCGGTCGGTGCAGGCGCTTCGGCTGAAACATCACCGATATCATCGGCGCTCTCACCATCTTCCAGCAGCACTGCAATCGGCGTATTAACAGCGACGGCTTCTGTACCCTCGGCAATCAGGATCTTCCCCAGTACACCTTCATCGACGGCTTCAACTTCCATAGTGGCCTTATCGGTTTCGATCTCTGCGATCACATCACCGGCCTCGACTGAATCCCCTTCGGACTTCAACCATTTGGCCAAATTACCTTCCGTCATGGTTGGCGACAATGCGGGCATTAATACATTCGTTGGCATCTATACATCCTCCTCAACCAAAATATCCGTCCATAGCTCATCTTCATGTGGCTCAGGACTATCCTGAGAGAATTGAGCAGCTTCAGTGACGATCTCTTTAATCTCTTTATCGATGGCTTTAATGTCCTCTTCCTTAATTCCGGATTCCTGCATCAAAGCCTTAATCGCAACTAGTGGATCGCGGTCTTCCTTCATGGAAGAGACCTCTTCTTTTGTACGATACTTCGCAGGGTCAGACATGGAATGACCGCGATAACGATATGTCATCATCTCAAGAATGTATGGACCATTGCCAGAACGCACATAATCCAGTGCCTGTCGGGCTGCGGCCTGAACCTTGAACACATCCATACCGTCAACCTGTTCACCGGGAATGCCGTAGCCTTCACCGCGCTTATATAGCTCACCTGCGGACGAACGCTTAACGGATGTACCCATGCCGTACTGGTTGTTTTCAATAACGAACAAGATCGGCAAATCCCACAAAGCGGCCATGTTATAACATTCAGCAACCTGACCTTGGTTCGACGCGCCATCACCCATATAGGCAATCGCAACACCACCATCATTCTTATATTTATGTGCGAAACCCAGGCCCGCGCCGATAGCCGTACTCGCGCCCACAATACCGTGACCGCCGAAGAAATTCTTTTCCTTCGAGAACATATGCATCGAGCCGCCTTTACCGCGTGAATACCCTGTCTCACGGCCTGTAAGCTCCGCCATAATCCCTTTCGGATCCATATCACACGCCAACATATGGGCGTGATCACGATAGGAGGTAACGACTGTGTCGACCTCTTCCTGCACTGATGCAATCCCTGTCACAACCGCTTCCTGACCAATATATAGGTGGCAGAAACCACCAATCAGGCCCATTCCATAGAGTTGACCCGCTTTTTCTTCAAAGCGGCGAATAAGCAGCATATCGCGATACAGCTTTTGCAATTCTTCCGGTGATGGTGTG
>CAZLTT010000122.1:0-4773 GCA_964562515.1 uncultured Micavibrio sp. | reverse complement strand
TGATCGCGATGACGATGACCGCGATGATGATCGCGATGACGATGACCGCGATGATAATCGTGATGACGACGATGACCGCGGCAATGACCGCGATGATGAAGATGACGACTGTGGCAACAATGGTGGCCGTGGAAATGGGGCAAGCAACCCTGGATGTGATAACGCAACTGGTGGGAAATCTAAAAACAACAGGAACTATTGACGGAAGAATTGCACAGATTGAAGAACTGGTAGTTCTTGGCAAGACTTCTGTCCCTGCCCATTTGTTGACTGTTCATGACTGATGTGATGTCGACGGCATGTTTCACGGACATGGCGGCGGCATTTCCTATGAAAAGCCCAGTCCTATCGGAAGCTTTTTGGCCTAACTCCGCAAATGCGACAGGCAACAACCGGTTCTGCAGATTGCACGCTTCCAGCAGTCTGTCCGACCACAGCGATTGGCAATGGTTTTCGTTCGCAAAACGGGATTTTCAGGCTAAACCTTGCGTCTCGCTATTGCATTCAGAAATACCGCATTCAGCGGTACGCTCTTTGCCCAACCGATAGCAACCGACTATGCCAGATCGCCGATGTCACACGATGACGTCCGACTAACTCCAGACACGTGTTTAGGTTTCGCCTAAAGTTGAAACTGCCTTGAAAAGGCCAACGGCGCCGAACAGATCACCGTTCGCGTGGACGAAACCCCACGATACGACCTTGCAGGCACGGCATCAGAAACTGTTGTTTGTCCGTCTTCAAGCGATTTGTTCTCGTACTGCAACAACTGCGGCTTGTGTTCTATTCTTTGCGCCGAGCTTGTTGCAGATAGCTCGCATATGCATCTTGATCGTGACTTCTGTCGCATGCATCTCTCGGGCAATTTCCTTGTTAGACCAGCCAGCACGCACTTTTCGCAAAACCGCAAGTTCACTATCGGTGAGGTTGAAACTTCTCAGTTTGGCCGAGTCTGTGTTCCCGGTCGAAAATGTAGACGGCACAAACACTTCTCCCGAAGCAATCAGTGTGATCGCACTTAACAATGACTTAAATGGCAGTGACTTGGGGATGTAGCCCTTCGCGCCCGCCAAGAGAGCTTCTTGAACATACTCGTTCGATACGGTTCCAGAAAAGACAACGATGGCAGACCCCGGGTATGCTTTTACCAAGCTTTCAATGCTGACTATGCCCTCCATGCCTGGCATATGCGCATCCAGCAAAATGACGTCAAAGCTGCCAGAAGCCTCGAGCGTGGTCAGTGCTTCATCATAGGAATGAGCTACCGAAGCCTCGAACTCGTCTTGATTTTCGATGAATGCATAAATCATTTCACGCACAAGCTGATGATCGTCTGCAATCAGGATAGAGATTGGCTTGGCACTCTTCGTATTAAACATAATATCGGCGTCCATCTGTTCGTTTGATATCGCCCAACCTATTTGGTTTTCGTGGCGAAAATAAGCCAAGTCATCTAACCCTTATGATACCATGAGGTATCGAAAGATAGTATGGCTCACCGTATAGCTGTCTGGGATGTATCCTACGATGACCGACATGCGGATTACTGAAACTGGAGGAGAGCGTAGGTGATCATGAGAAAAGAAAATGAATACAACGGGCTTTACATGAACCTCACGCGACGAAGCTTTGTCCTTTCGACACCATTTATTCTGACGGGGGCACAAGTGGCCGTGGCACAAGCGGCCTCTGTTCGCATACCTGAGGAGGATGTGATACTAAAAATCAATGGTGACATATCGCTTCGCAACGACCAGGATCAATTCGTTTTTGATCAGCGTATGCTTGATGAATTGCCTCAGGCGGAGTTCACGACTTCAACAATATGGACCGAGGGCATAGATACTTTCTCGGGACCAGCACTCAAAGACTTAATCGATTTTGTTGGCGGCGGGTCAGGCGACGTGATCGCCAACGCCCTAAATGACTACAGCATCACGGTCCCGCGCACATCCATCGAGGATACAGCACCAATTCTTGCGACCCGGATAAACGGGAACACTTTTTCCGTTCGTGAGAAAGGGCCGCTTTGGCTCGTATTCCCTTATGATGAAAGCGAGCGTTATCGCAGCGAACTGATGTATGCGATGAGTGTTTGGCAACTTGCAAGGCTGACCGTAACTAGGACATAGCAAGATGTTTGAGCCGACAGCTCGGGAAAGCCGGCTTGAAACAGCGACCATACGCATTGCAATCGCGGTGTCGTTCATTCTGACATTCCTCGGCCTTATCCTGGTCGGGTACTACTATGGTGTTATAAGAGACTCTGCAGATAAGGTGCGCATTGCAGACTCTGACAATGTGACTTGGACCATCGTTCAAACTGAAGTCGATTTCCAAAATCTTCAGCTGGCGCTATCGCGCGCCCTTGTTAGCATGCAAAATGGCAGATCCGCGGATATTGACGGTATAAAGCGTGCGTTTGACATTTATTACAGCCGAACAAATGCCGTTCAATCTGTATATGGAGCGGCGGCTGGCGCGACGAATGATGGTCCAGGTGTTGTTCTAGAAAGACTAAATCTGAAAAAGATAGAACTGGCCGAAGTTCTGGACGGTTGGGATGAACCATCTCTCGCTGATCTCACGCTTCTATCTGAGCTGGTGGATCAATCGGACGATGATGTCCGGAGCTTTACCACACAAATGCTGAAGGTGTTGGTCGCGGATGCATCGGATGCACGCCTGGGCCAGCTGAACATACTGTCGCGGTTTGCGGTCCTACTCGCGCTCGTTGTCGGCTTGCTGTTCGGTATGCTTGCCGTATCACTCTTACTGTTAACCCGGCTTCAGAACAAAGCAATCACAACTTCCAGCATCGCCGACAATCTTCGGCGCATTATCGAGGCTTCACAAGACGCTGTGATAATTGCGAATTCACACGGAACCGTGCTGCAATATAACCGGTCTGCAAAGGAGATCTTTGGCTACACACCTCAAGAGGCCATTGGAGTTGCAATGGAAGACCTCTTCATCCCCGACGACCAAAAAGCCGCCCATCGCAAAGGCATGGCCAGACATGCGAAAACAGGACAAAAAACGGTTGTAGATCAGGGCCGTCAAGTCATGACAGCCTGTGATAAATCCGGCCGTGAGTTCGCAGTTGAAGTTACAATTTCGGAAAGCAAGGACAGGTTGGGCAAGACAATCTTCATCGGCATCCTGCGTGATATATCGGCGCGAATAGCAAAGGACAAAGAGCTAAAAGCGGCACTTGAGGAGGCCAAAAAAGACGCTTCTGCCAAGGAACGGTTTCTCGCTGTCATGAGTCATGAAATGCGTACGCCTTTGCAGGGTGTGCTGGCTGCGTTTGACTTGCTGGACACCAAAACCGAGGATGCCTCTGCAAAGTCATTAATCAATTTGGGAAAACAGTCCGGTGCAAAGGCACTTGAACAGGTGAATAAGACACTGGACCTCGTGCAACTGAATGAGGGGGCCTTATTTAGGCAGACGGACGTCATCGATCCAGTCGCATCTTTGCAGAACTTAATAAGGCTTCTCGAGCCGCTTCTATTTCAGAAAAGCAATACCACAAGTCTGGAAACCACCAGCGATCCCAACCTTAGACTAATTGGTAATCAATATCTGTTTGATGCCTTGTTCGACAACCTTTTGTCAAACGCAAACAAATTCACGCAAGATGGACATATTTCTGTTCATCTTCAGGCGACTGCAGTGTCCGGTGACAATGCGGAGCTTGTCATCAAGGTCAAGGATACTGGGACAGGCATCGCTGCGGAGGATTACACGGCGATATTCGAAGACTTCAAGACCAGCGATGATACCTACACGCGATCATTCGAAGGCACGGGTTTGGGACTTGGCATCGTTAAACGGTGCTGCGAAAGGATGGGTGGAGAGATCACCGTAACGAGTCAACTAGGAGTGGGAAGCATTTTCAGTTTCAGGTGCCTTTTCAAGATCGCACCGGATCATATCGCGGACACTGCCAGCCATCCAACAACAAACGTAGATGACGAAGAGGAAGAGTTTCAGCCACCTAAAAAGGCGCCATTTGTGCTGATCGTTGACGACAACAAGATCAACTACACCATGATCGGCAAGATGTTGGAAAAGCTTGGTTGCCGTTTCGATTATGCCGAAGATGGGTTATCCGCAGTTCAGAAGTGTATTCACCAATCATATGACTTGATCCTGATGGACCTTAGCATGCCCGTTTTGAACGGCATCGACTCCGCGCCATTGTTAAGGCAGATCTGCCGACCTCAGGGTTCTATTGTCTGTATTTCTGCACATGATTCAGAGGAAATTCGTAATTCTGTTCGTGAAGCAGGCATGATTGAACTTTTGCCAAAACCTATCAGGCTGGAGGCGCTCGCTGACCTTCTCAAACGTACAGTCATGATTAGTGCAGATGAAGAGCTATCTGTAGTGGGCTTTGAGCTAGCTGGCGCGAAAATAACCGATGGTGAAATTGCCGAATTGTTCGATACATTTGGCTCAGAAGAAATGCTGTCTTTCATAGCAAGTTTTGACGGAACGCTGCGCGGGGAACTCGCACAAGTCAAGACACAACTCAATACCGGCGATCATAAGGGTGCGGCAGCAATACTGCATGGCTCAGCTGGATCCGCCAAAATGATCGGTGCAGGTCGGCTATCTGCGTTACTGGTCCTTCTGGAAGACCTTGCAACAACCGGGAAATTGAAATCAAACGAAGCTTTGCTGAATACTTGTACAGAATTATCTGCAACTTTCATGAAGCGGGCAAATGCGCTGGCCGGAAGCATGAATGAGAATAAGCGCTAG
>CAZLTT010000121.1:0-4823 GCA_964562515.1 uncultured Micavibrio sp. | reverse complement strand
ATTGGTTAGTACGCTTGCAAATGGGATGCCTGGAGGGACCCAGAATGGATCTAGAAGACGCGCTTGCTCAAACGAAGTCTGCAGTGCTGCGTGCCGAAGCCGAGGGCTTCGACAGCACGGCCGACGCCCTTCGGATATTGGCCATTGAGATTGAGCGGCTTCGGGCGAGTGTAGTAGAAAAGCGACCGCAGACGGAGGATTTCGACACATCAATTGTGTACGCCAGGCCGCAATGAACTAGTTGAATTTATCCGCAATCCCCTTTGGTTAACCTTTTCGCTCAACCTATGCGTTGGTTGACGAAAGGGGCTAAGCACTTGAACTTGGAAAAGCTTTGCGAACAGCAGGCTGATCTCGCCAATGCTGTTGTTGATCTAGTGAGCCACTTGCGGATGACTAGTTTTTGGATTGTCGCCGGAGACGGAACGCCTTAAGTCAAAACAATGGGTTCCACCTATTCGACGTTCTTCCCCACAACCAACGTGGTAGAAACTCAGGTTTTCGTTTTTCTTCGAACCTTAAGAGGCAGTTCAATATGCTGAGCCACTTCTCCTTGGTAGTTTCGCTATCCCGCAGCGAATGGCAGGACTTGATCAATAGCTGCCGGAGAACCGATAGGCTCTTTACGCAGCTCGATCTTGCAAGCCGCTTTCAAATGAAGAACCTACTATCCAAAGATGAAGTCTCCTTCTGACAAATGATCTAGTGAGACACCTAGCAACAAAATGCTATCATGAGCGGAAAGTGCCAACTCGGCGCCATCTAGGGTCTGGTTTGATCCGGCGATGAGTGACAAGAAGTCTACTGAATGGCCATAGGCACTGAGATCGATCCGTTCAAAAAGGTTGGCAGCGTCGAAGTCCCCGATGCGGTCATTACCATCGCCCGGCTTGAAGACGAAGTTGTCCGCATTGAACCCACCGAAAAGGATGTCGTCACCGGCTCCTCCCTCTATGGTGTCAAATCCAGCGTTTCCGTACAGCCTATCATTTCCTTCACCACCATGGATCATATCATTGCCGAGTTCTCCGAATACGAGGTCATCACTGTTGCCGCCGCAAATCGTGTCATTGTCGTCGCCTCCCCATATTCGATCGCGCCCGTCTTCACCGAAGATGATGTCTTCCCCTGACTGACCGAGTAATCGATCTGCTTGAGCGCCACCATAAACCTCATCGCTTCCATCGCCGCCGAAGATGGTGTCAAAGCCCGCTTCTCCGTATAAAAGATCTTCCCCTGCTCCACCGTCGATGATGTCTTCTTGTGTTCCGCCAAATATCCGGTCATTGCCTGCGCCGCCGAAGGCCCAATCGTTGCCCACGCCACCAAAAATCGTATCGAGGCCGCCTTCCCCCTCTAGAAAATCGTTGCCTTGCCCACCTTCCAGACGATCAGCTTGGGCACCGCCTTTCAAGGTGTCATCTCCATCTCTGCCCTCAAGAACATCGAAGCCTGCGCCACCTTCGAGCAGGTCGTTGCCCGCTCCACCAATGAGAATGTCCTCTTGAGTCCCACCGCGAAGCGTATCTGCTCCAGCTCCGCCGTCCAATGTATCTCTGCCGTTGCCACCGGAAACCATGTCGTCACCGTTGCCAGCATCAACGATGTCATTACCGAGTCCGGCGGAAATCTTGTCGTCATACTCTGTCCCGGAATAGACATCATCGCCCGAGGACAGTTGATACGTCCAGGATATTGCCAGAAAGGTAAGCTCATAGTCTGATGTAAACTCAAAGCCTGATATGCTGGAGTCGCCAAACGTGAATCCGCCAGGATCTAAAGCTGATACGACGGGTTCCTCAAAAAGCCGGGCGATAGGATCGTTCGCATATCCCATGAACTCCGGCGCAATCTCTGTACCAATTCTCCAGCCGCTATCAACCACAGCGTCGCTGCCAGGTCGATCGGTGATGCCTAGCGCTGCAAAGTCCACGCCAAAGCCCGTGGCGCCGTCAACATCATTGACGTACCCGACAACGACCATTCGCCCATCATCCGTGAAAACGTGAAAGGCGCCGTCCTGAGTACGCGATTTCTCTTCATAGCTATGCGCGTAAGTGTGACCTGGGAGCAACTCTGCAGCGAGTCCAAAGAATGTGCCAAAGTGGGAAGCGCTCAATGAAAACGCACCATCATTCTCTTCAACCTCGATAAGTGTGCTCAGGTTTGGGGCGTCAACGCCCCATACATGTGCTTGTTCGGTACCAAGCGACAATGCAGCGACCATGGTCTCCAGACCCAAGGATGCTCCTCGTGCTCCGTATGCTTGAAACGCGAGCTCGACATCTTCGGGATCGTTTGCCGGGGCTCCGATTGCCCATGCCGACAAGTAAGGTTCGACCGTGGCTGAATTCCCTCCGGCCTCATCAATCGCGTTGTACCACGCTGCTAGGTACTCCTCTGTACGGGCGACCCGGCCAAGGCCTTGATCCGCCGCGTCGTCGGAGCTAGACCCTTTGTTCAGATTGTTAAGGTTGATTGGTCCGAAGTGATACGCAAGCAGATCCACAGCCAGAAGTGCTTCGGCAGAAAAAGCGTCGAGTATTGCCGTGTTGTCTGAGTGTTCTTTGCCAATTTGCACCGCTATGCCGACATTCGTCTCAAACAGATGCGTCGCATGTTCTTCTACTGCAGCTGCGATGATCTCTGTGAATTCAGACGCAATCGCTCCGTAAAGGCCGGGGTTTCTACTAAACTCTTCCAGCGCAAAGTACTCGTTGCCAACTTCAAGCGTTAGTTCCCTAGGAAGTTGACCGTAGTTTCCCGTAAGTAGCTTGTCGAGGAAGTTGGCTACGTCGGTAGCACCGGAGGCCAAGTCTTCTGCGTACCGCAACGTGGGCAAAACAATTGTTAGCGCCTCACCGCTGTCGACAGCGCGGGATAAGACGTCGGATAAACCGGATCGGATGAGGTTGCTCGAACCTTCGAAGAGCGTGGAAGCGTCAAACAGATCCGGATAGTTTAGGTCGTAGACGTCCGGGCGCGTTTCAGCCAACGTGCCACCAGGCCAGCGGATAGCCCCTCCATTGAGGGCTTCGACGGCCGCCTCAAATTCATCTACTTCGCCGTATCCGGTCTCAATTACGCCGAAGAACTGATCGCCGATTTGCATTCTTGAATCCTGCAGCAAGTCCCGTCGGGAAGTCCTGTAGCAAAAGTTTGACGTAAACTAGGCGCGAGACAAAAGATATCGTGGAATAAAATAGAAAAACCAAGTTAAATGCGAATTTCTAAATTAATCAAGATTAAGAATTTTCCTGCTCGCTTTGAAGAGATGTAATTATAGCATTAATTTTGGGTGAAAGAACTGCTATGAATCCAGGCTAAACCTGAAAGCTCCCGGTAAGGGTGATTTTTTCTAACGTATTTACAGCGGACGCACCGGGTGAGACTAAACTCGCCGAACGTAGGTTCCGAACCGAAGGCTGCGGGAAAAGGACAGCAGCTCTGAATGAGATGGGTGTTAACTAACGTCTCTCCACGTTAGCAATCTGTTTAGTTTTCATTCCTATTCACTTGACAGAAGGCAATTTCCACTTTTTGGACTACGGCTGGAGTGGTTCATGGCCTGCTCGGCCGAATTCGACCAAAGTTAACCTTCGATAAATACATGTGACGGCAATTCGGAGTCGTATGCCTTTAGGATGCCTCGAGGAACCCAGAATGGATTTAGACGTCGCGCTTGCGCAAACGAAGTCTGCTATGCTGCGTGCCGAAGCAGAGGGCTTCTACAACACTGCTGTCGCTCTTCGGAAGTTGGCTTTTGAATATGAGAAGTCACACAAGATTGGAATAAGTGGGTGCAAGCTGCCACGGGAATTTGGTCTGTCTGGTGAGGCTTTTCGATCCCGATAGTATGGTCGCTTTTGTCTAAAGCCCCCTGTGGTTAACTTTTCGTTAACCTTTTCGCTCAACCTTTACGTTAGTTGACGCAGGGGATCTAAGCACGTGAACTTTAACAAACTTTGTCAGCAGCAGGTTGATTTAGCCAACGACGTCGTTGATCTGGTGAGCCACCTGCGGATGACCAGTTTTCGATTGTCGCCGGAGATGGAAGGCGCTCTCGATGCGGTGCTAAAGGAACTAGAACGGGATTTGCAAGCCAAGACGCGGAATATCACATTGAAGTATTCACGAGATGACGTCGTCAGGAGCACAGGCTAGGTTCTGAGCCGTCAAACCTTGCGCCATATATCGGACGCAGGGTTTAGTTAAGGCAAGCGGTTCATGGCCTGAGGTTGGGGCGAGACGGCCGCCACATACTTTACGAGCCCATTGACTTGTTACGGCGTAGCCGCTTTAGTCTAGGGCCTCAGACCAGTCTTTTTCGGCGACGCCTGGGCCATATGTGACCCGCTTAATCGTCTGGCCATGTTGAACCCGTTGAGACGTAGCGTTCAGCAGTTGAACGACCCGCCTTTCTACCTCAAGTCTCTCCTTCAAGTTGCTTGTGTATTCGCTGATCAATGCCCAGCCTCCCAGTTTGTGTTGAGTGAGTCTTTTGGAGGGACCCGGTCCAACAGAACTGACCTGGAGCGCGGACCCTTGCTGCGCGTCTAGTGACGGCCATTGCGCTTGCAATAGGCCGTTCAGGGGAACGTTCCCTTCGATCAATTTGTAGCCATGACAGCGTCGGCAACATGCATCCTCCAACACCATCTGATCGCCTAGAGTATTAACAAAAGCTTAACGCCCCGCTGTTTGGCACCATCCAAGCGGGAAAATTCTTGGTCCATGGCTGGTACGCCTGCGACACTTGGCTTCTAAATCTTGTGCCACAGTTAACCAAATTGACTAAATCCCTACTGAATGTGAGCCAAGCC
>CAZLTT010000120.1:2021-5047 GCA_964562515.1 uncultured Micavibrio sp. | reverse complement strand
GTAATTGCTGGCGGCGGTAACATCGGTATCACTCTAGCGAAGTTGATCAAGGAGCGCTCGAAGAGCGTTCAAATCAAGCTGATCGAGCAGAACCGTGAACGAGCAGAGCTACTCAGCGAGCAGCTTGAAAACACAATCATCTTGAATGGTAGTTCTTTAGATAAAGATATTCTGGATGAGGCCTCCATTAACAACGCCGAAACGCTTGTGGCGGTTACAAATGATGATGAAAGTAATATCCTCGGCTCTTTGTTGGCCAAACAGTATGGATGTGAGCGCGCCATTACGCTTGTGAATAACGAAGCCTACTATCCACTTGTCGGCCCATTGGGCGTGGATGCCATGGTTTCTCCGCGATCCATTATCGTTGCAAATATTATGCAGCATGTTCGTCGGGGGCGTATCAAAGGTCTTTATAATATCCGTGACGGTTTCGCAGAAGTGATTGAAGCGGAGGTTTCCGAGACATCCTCAATTGTAAACACAACCATTGAAGAGTTGAACTTACCGCACGAAGTTATTGTGGGCGGTGTTATTCGCGACGAAAAATTCATTATGCCCGAGCCGAACTTTACGATCAGGGCAGGGGATGACGTTATTATTCTGGCTTCACGATCCCAAGCGCAAAACGTTGAGAAGATGTTCTCGGTTCAGGTGGACCTGTTTTGACACCCTCTAGCGATGCATCCATGAAACTTGGTGTTTTCGATTCCGGCCTAGGCGGCATTATGATCGCCCGTGCTATCCGCGATGCTCTGCCCGATATTGATATGGTCTATTTAGGCGATACGCTGCACGTGCCCTATGGCAACCGTTCTTCCGAGACTATTTATAATTATTCCAAAAACTGCATGGAGTATCTTTTCTCCGCGTTGGATTGCCAGTTGATTATTATGGCCTGCAATACGGCTAGCGCTTCAGCATTGAGAAAGATCCAGCAGGGGTGGTTGGCCGAGCTTTATCCTGAGCGCCGCATTCTGGGGGTTGTTGTACCTACGATCGAGTATGCGCTTGATAAAGGGTATGAGCGTCTGGGGTTGCTCGGTACGAACTACACCGTCAATTCCGGAGTGTATACCGAGGAATTGCAAAAGATTAATCCGAATATTTCGATCCATCAGGTGAATGCACCATTGCTTGTTCCGCTGATTGAACATCATGGCATGGAATGGATAGACGATGTTTTGCATCACTACATGCAGCCGTTAATCGAGGCTAATGTTGAAGCTGTTATCTTGAGCTGTACGCATTACACGTTCTTAAAGGATCGTATTCGGGAGCGTTACGGTATTGATGTTTTGTCGCAGGATGAAATTATTCCGGTGAAGCTTAAAGACTACCTGAAGCGTCACCCCAATACCGAAGGCAAAATCGGTAAGTCAGGGCAAAGTCAGTTTCTGGTGACCGACTTAACGCCTGACTATGAAAGACAGGCTAGCCATCATTACGGCAAAAATATAGAACTCTCACACGTGATGTATAAGGATTGATATGACCCTCGTGAAACCACAAAAGGTGTTTTTTGATTGGGACGGAACATTGGTAGACAGCTTTTTGTTTCTCCATGCCGCGCATAATTACGCGCGACAGCAGCTAGGTATAGAGCCGTTTGCCGTTGAGGAGTTCGAAGGGTATTTCGGGCAGCCGCGTGAGATACTCTATGTCAAAATCTACGGAGATCAGAGCGAGGAAGCAAAAACCCATTTCGAGCATTATGTGCGTAACAACCATTTGGACGGTTTGCACCCCATAGATGGTGCATTAGAGGTTCTTCAGACCCTTGAAAAGCTCAACATTCCGTGTGGTGTTGTTACCAATAAAAAGCGTACGCTCGTTGAAGCTGAGATTAAGGCATTCGGGTGGAGTGACTATTTTGATGTCCTGATCGGTGCGGCGGATGCGGCGAATGATAAACCGTCACCTGATCCGCTTTTAATGGCAATGGATCGTTCAACACAGGTTTTGGATAGTGAGCAGGTTTGGTTTGTCGGGGATACGGACAATGATACGGCGTGTTCGAATGCTGTCGGCACGAAAACAATTTTGATCCTTGATCCGGTGAAAGAACAGAAAAAGACGGAAGAAATATTAGGTAATTATCATATAGATTTACACGTTTCAGATTGTAAAAAATTTCATGAATTTTTGTTGCAATATGACTGAAACCCTCTAAAAGTGTAACGATTATTAAATTTAACCACTAAAAAAATATGGTAAACGGTAAAAATGGGCGATAAACCACAACAGGTACAAGATATTTTCTTAAACAAGATCCGTAAGGAAAAAATGTCCGTCACGGTCTTCTTGGTTAACGGTGTGAAGCTTCAGGGTGTTGTCACATGGTTTGACAATTTTAGCTTGTTGCTGAGACGCGAGTCCCACATTCAACTCGTCTACAAGCATGCGATTTCCACCATTATGCCGGGTGGTCCACTAAACCTGCATGATGATGAGGAAGCCCGTAAGGCAGCGCAGGCTGAAAAAGCTGAAGCAGAAGAAGCTCAAGCAGACGCTTAAGTCTCTGCAGATATGAGCAAACGTAAGGCGCAAACATACAGCACTGAAAAAGTGCCTGAAAAAGCGCTTATTATTCACCCGATAGTCGGTGTTTTATCTTCAAGGACAACTGAGCAAAATATTGACGAGATTGACGGGCTTGCCCGTGCGATCGAACTCGATGTTATCAATGTTGATTCCTTTGCCGTGTCACGCATTCAAGCAGGACACTTTCTTGGTAAAGGTCAAAGAGAACGCGTACAGGCTCTCGTAAATGAGCTTGAACCCGATATTATAATTTTCAATTACAGCCTTTCACCAGTTCAGCAAAGAAACCTTGAGCGCGCCTGGAAAGTTAAGGTAATCGACCGTACGGGTTTGATTTTGGAGATTTTCGGCGCACGCGCGCAAACAAAGGAAGGGGTGTTGCAGGTTGATCTTGCGGCTCTGGAATATCAGCGCTCCCGCCTTGTGCGTTCATGGACTCACTTGGAGCGGCAGCGCGGCGGCGCAGGTTTTATGGGTGGTCC
>CAZLTT010000120.1:0-1921 GCA_964562515.1 uncultured Micavibrio sp. | reverse complement strand
AATCTTCCAACGCAGCTAATTGCGGCGTTTCGCGCAACGTTAGAGCAGACTGTTCATGCAGATGTCATCCTGCATGTCATTGATGTATCGCGGGAGGATTATGAGGCACAGAAAGAGGATGTCATCGAGATTCTAGAAGATCTGGGGATTGAGTATGACAATGATGAGCGGATACTGGAAATTTATAACAAAGCGGATGCTTTGGATGAGGACAGCAGAGCTGACTTGGCTCGACAAGCGAAGTTTGACCCTAAATGCGTACTCGTTTCTGCTGTTAAAAATACCGGCACGGAAGAGCTGTTGGAAAAAATTGCGAGTGTAACCGCGGATCAGCATGTGCAAGCCGTGTACAGGATCAATGTTGCTGATGGTAAGGCGTTATCATGGCTTTATGAGCATTCTGATGTTGTTTCCCGTGAAGATCAGGATAAGTTTATAGAGTGCACGGTCAGAATTGACCCTGCCAATATGAATAAATTCCAGACCCAATATCAGTATGAAAACGAGCACAATGGAAACGGTTAATCCGGATATCATTTCGAACCTTCTCAAGAAAACTGCGCAGCGTTTCATTATTCCGCGTTTCAAAATGCTCAAGGATGATGAGATATCGACGAAGACAGGGCCGAATGACCTTGTTACCCAAGCCGACATAGAAGCAGAAGAGTATTTGTGTGAGCGTCTGCCTGAGATACTTCCCGGTTCAGTGGTTATCGGAGAGGAGGGCGTATCAAGCGGTAAAATTATAGTCAGCGATATCGAGAAGGCTGCTCAGGATATCTGGGTTGTGGATCCCGTTGACGGGACTTTCAACTTTGTGAAGGGCAAAGAGCAATTCGGGATAATGCTGGCGCTTATTCGCAATGGCGAAACCGTTATGGGCTGGATATACAATATATTGGCTGATGAAATGGTTTTTGCGGAGAAGGGCGCGGGGACAGTAATTAACGGACAGGCGACGTTTATTTCATCTGATGCTTTAGGTTCTTCGCCCAGTGGGTTTGTTAATCCACGATATTTTCACCATAAGCAAAGAGCGCATATAAAAGGAATTAGTGACCAATATGATGACTGTGTTTCTATTGGTTGCGCTGCACATGAATACCTCAATATTCTAAAAAATAACGTTGATTTTGCCCTGTACGCGCGCATTAAGCCTTGGGATCATCTTCCGGGTGCCCTTATTGTCAGTGAAGCAGGCGGTTATGTCGCAAAATGGGATAAAAGTCCTTATGAGGCTCGTGACCGCGGTGTCGGGTTGATTGCGGCCCGAACGCAGGAGGCGTGGGAAAACACGTACAGGCTGTTTTTAACGGGTATACCCAACACTGATTAAGTTATTGAAATTACGCTCTTTCTTTGGTTTTTTGCTGTTTCCAAGCGTCTTCCATCTGCTCCAAGCTTGCATCTTCAATATCTACGGACTGGGCTTTCAAGAGTTGTTCAACGCCTTTAAAGCGTCTTTCAAACTTATTGTTGCCGTCGCGCAAGGCTGTTTCGGCATTGATATCCAACATTCTGGCAAGGTTGGAGATAACAAAAAGGACGTCACCTAGTTCATCAGATTTTTGATCTATGGTTCCCGAACTAACAGCTTCACGCAGTTCAGCAAGCTCTTCTTCAAGCTTATCGAGTACAAAATCGACTTTTGGCCACTCGAACCCCACTTTTGCAGCTTTTTTTTGCAGTTTTTGCGCCCGTAGCAGGGCAGGGAGGCCCTTTGTAACCCCATCGAGCGCGCTTTGAGGTTTTGTATGAGCTTTTTCTGCTTTCTTGCGTTCATCCCAAATTTTATCAACGTCTTCAGGGTTTTGCGCATTTTCATCGCCAAAAACATGGGGGTGGCGCGTGACCATTTTTTCGCACACGTCGTTAACGACATCGTCAATTGTAAAGTAACCAGCTTCAGCGGCCATTTGTG
>CAZLTT010000119.1:0-5172 GCA_964562515.1 uncultured Micavibrio sp. | reverse complement strand
CAATAGTACCGATATTCGCATGCGGCTTGTTTCTTTCAAATTTTTCCTTAGACATTTCCTAGTCTCCTTCTTTTGAATTTCTAATTAAGCACCAAGGCTCTCTTTAACTTCAGCAGCAATCTGTGCCGGAACAGCTTCGTAACGATCAAACACCATTGAGAACTGCGCACGTCCTGAAGACATGGAGCGCAATGGGTTGATGTAACCGAACATGTTCGCCAAAGGCACAAGCGCTGTAATCACTTTTGCGTTACCGCGGTCTTCCATAGATGAAACCTGACCACGACGTGAGTTCAAGTCACCGATGATGTCACCCATGTACTCTTCAGGTGTTACAACTTCGACCTTCATCATTGGCTCAAGAAGCTGAGGACCTGCCGCCTGCATACCTTCTTTAAAGGCCGCTTTAGCAGCGATCTCAAACGCCATAACAGAGGAGTCAACATCATGGTAAGCACCATCAGTCAGCGTCACTTTGAAGTCCAACACAGGGAAGCCGGCGATAATACCTGTTTCCTTGGCCATCTCCAGACCTTTTTGAACGCCCGGAATGTATTCCTTAGGAACAGAACCACCGACAATTGTGTCTTCAAAGACAAAACCTGTGCCCTGCTCGCCCGGCTCGAACGTAAGATCGATTTTAGCGAACTGACCGGAACCACCAGACTGCTTCTTGTGCGTGTAGCTGATTTCAGCAGCCTTCGTGATAGATTCACGGTACGCAACCTGCGGTGCACCGATATTCGCTTCAACTTTGAATTCACGCTTCATACGGTCAACCAGAATGTCGAGGTGCAATTCACCCATACCCTTCATGATTGTCTGACCAGATTCATGATCAACATGAACGCGGAATGACGGGTCTTCAGCAGATAGACGTTGCAAAGCCTGTGACATTTTCTCTTGGTCAGCCTTTGTTTTAGGCTCAATCGCGATTTCGATCACAGGCTCAGGGAATTCCATACGCTCAAGAACAACAGGGTTTTGTTGGTCACAAAGCGTGTCACCAGTTGTTGTATCTTTCAAACCAACGAAGGCTACGATGTCACCGGCATGGGCAACGTTTAGCTCTTCACGGTTGTTTGAGTGCATCAACAACATACGACCAACACGCTCGCGCTTGTCCTTAACAGTGTTTTGCACATAAGAACCGGATTCGATTGTACCGGAGTAAATACGGGCAAATGTCAGGGAACCAACGAACGGGTCGTTCATGATTTTGAATGCAAGCGCTGCGAATGGTGCATCATCTTTAGGAGCACGATTTTCCGCTTCATCACTGTCGACTTTAACACCCTTTGTTTCGCCGATGTCCAGAGGAGATGGAAGGAATTCAACAACAGCATCCAACATTGTTTGAACACCTTTGTTTTTGAACGCCGTACCACACATAACAGGAACGAATGCGTTTGCGATTGTACCTTTACGGATACAGGCTTTCAGCGTCTTCTCATCAGGCTCGTTACCTTCGAGGTACGCTTCCATTGCATCATCATCTTGCTCAACAGCGAGCTCGATCAACTTCTCGCGGTATTCAGCCGCTTTATCAGCCAGATCCGCAGGAATGTCTTGCTCAGAGAAAGAAGCACCGAGAGCTTCACCGTCCCAGATGATCGCCTTCATGCGAACAAGGTCGATGTGACCCGCATAGTCGTTCTCAGCACCGATAGGAAGCTGAATAACTGCAGGTGTAGCACCCAGACGGTCGATGATCATGTCTACACAGTTGTAGAAATCAGCACCGATTTTATCCATTTTATTAACAAAGCACATACGTGGAACTTTGTATTTGTCACCTTGACGCCACACTGTCTCAGTCTGTGGCTCAACACCGGCGTTCGCATCGAAAACAGCGATCGCACCATCAAGCACGCGCAATGAACGCTCAACTTCAATTGTGAAGTCCACGTGACCCGGTGTGTCGATGATGTTCATGCGGAAACGCTGACCATCGAAAGGACCTGACTTAGGCGCATCCCAGAACGTTGTCGTAGCAGCAGATGTAATCGTGATACCACGCTCCTGCTCCTGCTCCATCCAGTCCATAGTTGCAGCACCGTCATGCACTTCACCGATTTTGTGGGATTTACCAGAGTAAAACAGGATACGTTCTGTCGTCGTTGTTTTACCGGCATCAATGTGAGCCATGATCCCAAAGTTACGGTAGTTCTCAATTGCGTGTTCGCGTGTCATTGTTTCTTCAATCTTTCTTCTAAACTGTTCTCAAATCTTACCAACGGAAGTGGGCGAAAGCTTTGTTCGCTTCGGCCATCTTGTGTGTATCGTCGCGCTTCTTGATTGCGTTACCGCGCTCATTCGCTGCGTCCAACAATTCGTTAGCTACACGGTCAACCATTGTGTTCTCACCGCGCTTACGGGCTGCATCGATGATCCAGCGCATTGCCAAAGCAACCGCACGCTCATGACGAACCTCAACAGGGACCTGATACGTCGCACCACCAACACGGCGGGAACGAACCTCAAGGCGAGGACGAACGTTTTTCAGAGCATCATGGAAAAGAGCAAGACCTTTGCTTTTTTGTGCAGCGGCTGCGATTGCAGAATCATCAGCATCGCCTTCACCTGTTTCCTCAGAAGCTTTGTTATCGTTACCGGCTTTGGATTCCAGAATATCGATCGCTTTGTAGACGATACCTTCGGCAACAGACTTCTTACCGTCTAACATCAGGTTATTGATGAATTTAGACAGTGTCAGATCCGCAAATTTCGGATCAGGGAGGATTTCTCTTTTTTCTGCTCTATGACGACGTGACATATATATGTTTCCTTATTTAGGCTTCTTCGCACCGTAACGGGAGCGGGCTTGTTTACGATCTTTAACGCCTTGAGTATCCAGCGTTCCACGAATGATGGTGTAGCGCACACCAGGCAAGTCTTTTACACGACCGCCGCGCACGAGACACACAGAGTGTTCTTGCAGGTTGTGACCTTCACCCGGAATGTAACAAATCACTTCGTGACCTGTTGTCAGGCGAACCTTTGCGACTTTACGCAAAGCGGAGTTCGGCTTTTTAGGTGTTGTCGTGTATACACGTGTACAAACACCACGACGTTGCGGGTTGCTCTTCAGCGCCCGGTTTTTCTTTGCTTTTACAACTTTTTTCCGTGGTTTACGGACCAATTGTTGAATGGTTGGCATAACTTACAAAGCCTCTTCATTAAATCTCAAATTTATCAATATCCTGGGGGATGGCTGCATATAGCGCTAGAAAAGCGCACAAGTCCAGAACTTTCTTCGTAGAACGAAAAGGACTTTTACTCGCAGAGCATCCCGTTTTATTCAGGATGTTGCACCAAAAACGGCAAATTCCGCATGGCCCAACTGAATCGTGGCCGGACATTACCCAGAATCATAGGGGGCGTCAAGAAAAATATTACTGTTTGGCTCCAGATGGATTACCATACGCAAGACAGCCTTTTTCACGGCTCCTACCGCAGTTTACAAAATCACGCTTTTTCGTCAGATGCCCCAAGAAACAGACCGATTCAATTCCAACAGATTGCGCTTACTCGGCCTACTCGTCATAGGGCTTGTTATCTGCCTGCCCGGCCTGTTGGTTCATTATCCCGATACATATGACACTTTGTTCGCGCATATGGCGTTTCGCAGCTTCTCTTCTCAATTCTTTGACGGGGAGCTTTACCCGCGGTGGCTGTATGATTTTTATAACGGCTACGGCGCGCCGATGTTCTATTACTACCCGCCGCTGCTGTTTTACTTCGAGAGCCTGCTTGACGGGCTGACGTTCAGGGCGCTGCCCGATCTTCTTGTGCTCGGGCTTACCGCCTGCATGCTGATTACCGCTTCTGGGGTGGCGTGTTTTTACTGGCTGCGCGATGTTGTCGGCTCAAAAGCCGCGTTCTTACCCTCCGCTCTTTATATGGTGTTGCCGAACCATCTTGCCATTGATTTCTATTTGAAAGGCACGTTAACGGAGCTTTCCGCCTATTTATGGCTACCATTGCTGTTCTTATTCATACGGCGCAGCTTTGATAACCGCGTTCATTGGATCACAGTCGCGCTGTGTTATGCCGCACTTATAACGTCGACTGTGCCTATGGCCGTCGGGTTTACGCCGGTCTTGCTGTTTTTTATCGGGTATGAGGTCTTTATCCGCGCCAAAGCCGACGGCGGCATAAAGCCACGATATTTCCTGCCCCTCTTTGGCCTTATAGCGGGCTTTTGTCTGGCGGGTTTTCACATTATTACGGCCTACCTCCTGACAGACATTATTAACCCCGAGAAGTTCTGGGTCGGGTTTTACGACCCGCGCACGTGGTTCATGTGCTTTTTCGATTGCTCGGCCTCTTCGGGTGCGAACCTGTCTTTGTCTTTCTCCTGGCTGCACATTATCGAGTTCCTGACGATTGCGAGCATTTTCGCCTTTTGCTGGAAATCTCGGCCGGAAAGCCGCCTTCAGGCCTTGTTCTGGCTGATTATTGCCGCAGGCACGATATTCATGATGAGCGAGTACTCCATCCTGCTGTGGGATCATGTGCCTCTATTGGAGCGTATTCAGTTCCCGTGGAGACTGGCCGTCGCGCTTGATCTGGCGTTATGCTTTCTTCTGGCGCTCGCGTTGCCGATCAAAAGATCGGAGATACATGCCATTGCCGCCTGTGCCTGTTTCTGTCTTTTCAGTTTTTCCGTCTTCAGCATCGTTCAGAGCGCAGCCTATCTCAACAAAGCGCCTTTATATTCGCAAGAAGAAGGCGAAGAGCTGATGGCAAAAAGCGGATACTACAATGTCTATATTCCCGCTTATACGGATGTAAGCCGCACGCAGCTTCTGGGCGCCGATCCCCCTGCTCTGATCCGGAGCGAAAATGCGAATGGCGATATCGAGGCTTTGGAATACACCGATATACCCTACGGCAAGCGTTTTGTGGTGAATTCGGACGGGCCCGCAACAATTCGGATACGTCAGCTTTACTACCCGACATGGCGCGCCTATTCGGAAGAAACGGGAGCTCATTATACGCTGAAGTTTAGTGAGCCCATGGGCGATATGATTTTCGACTTCGCGGGAGGACAGGATACGATTGTCCTTAAACATACCATGTCCCAGCAGGAAAAAATCGGATGGGGTTTTACAATCTTAGCGCTGCTTGCAATGCTCGGCTCTTTGATCAGCCATTCTATACGGCCAA
>CAZLTT010000118.1:0-5199 GCA_964562515.1 uncultured Micavibrio sp. | reverse complement strand
GTTCCATCGTCTGGCGGTTCTCACGGCTGATATTGCGGTCGGTAATACTTTCGAAGGCTGTCTTGTAATCTTTGCGCTTAAAGAACTGGGGACGCACGCCGATCTTGTCGAGCGTGTCTCGGAAATACGGCAACTCCGCCTGAACTCCGGTAATGGAGACAACCCCCAAAGGCTGCATCCAGATTTGCTCAAAAGCCGAAGCCAGATAATAACGGCCTAGGCCGCCGCCACCCTCGCCATAAGACGATGAATAGATATAAGCGAATTTCCCGCTATCACGAAAACGCTTAACAGCTGCGCGCACTTCCGTTGATTGCGTCAGGGCAAAACTCCCTACATTCATTCGCGCAACCAGACCTTTTACGCGATCATCGTCTCTCGCATGATCAAGCGTATCGACAATGTTACGAACCGTCATAACCTCACCCGCAAACGGATCGGAAAAAGTCGCAGGCGGAGGAACTTCAGCAAACCCGTCCTCCAACGACATAAACAACACCATTTCTTTCGGGAGTGTCGGCGTAGCGGCTTCATCGGGGATTAACGCGGGAATGATAGTAATAGCGATAAAAATATTGATCAGCAGAACAAAGCCCAAAGTCATCGCAATACGTTTGAGTGCAAGCCATAAAATCGGGAACACTTTCCACTTCATTTTCGGCTTCTCAACGGAGGGAGGCAATGTGTTCGGGTAAAGCGGCCTGTGCTGTCTGAATTTATGATGCGGCATATGGCAACCCTATAAACACTGGGCTTTATGGCGCAGCCAATGATCGGCCAATACACACGCCATCATCGCTTCCACAACAGGAGTACCGCGCAAGCCAACACATGGGTCGTGACGACCCTTTGTAACGATCTCGGTCTCATTGCCGTCTTTGTCGATCGTATTGACCGGCTTCAAAATCGAACTTGTCGGCTTAAATGCGACACGCACGACAATATCTTGTCCGCTCGAAATACCGCCCAGAATTCCGCCCGCATTGTTAGACTGGAATTCAGCGATCTCATCGAGCATACGAATTTCATCGGCGTTATCTTCACCACCAAACATAACGGCATCAAAACCCGCACCAATCTCGACAGCCTTCGTCGCGTTAATGCTCATCATCGCTTTGGCTAAATCCGCATCCAGCTTGTCGTAAACAGGCGCACCAAGCCCTGCGGGAATACCGCTCGCATGGCATTCAATAACCGCACCGGCGGAAGAACCGCTTTTACGCACGACATCCAGATAATCTTCCCATTCTTTTACGACGGTCGGGTCGGGGCACCATAACGGGTTTTTATCAACCTGATCCCAATCCCAATGGTCGTAATCAATCTTATGCGTGCCGATCTGCACGACGGCCGCACGGATTTTAACGTCCGGCCCGATTTGCGTTTGCAAAACCTTACGGGCCACAGCGCCCGCGGCAACACGCATCGCCGTTTCGCGCGCGGATGAACGCCCTCCACCGCGATAATCGCGAATACCGTACTTTTCATGGTATGTGTAATCGGCATGCCCCGGACGGAACTTGTCTTTAATGTCGCCGTAATCCTTGGATTTCTGGTCTTCGTTGTGAATCAACAAACCAATAGGCGTGCCTGTGGTCTGCCCTTCAAAAACACCGGACAGAATTTGAACAGTATCCGGCTCTTTACGCTGCGTTGTATGGCGGCTTTGGCCGGGTTTGCGGCGATCCAGAAACGTCTGGATAAACGCCTCATCAATCTCGATACGCGGCGGAACGCCGTCCACCACGCATCCGATGGCGGGGCCGTGGCTCTCACCAAAGCTTTGATACTGAAACAATGTGCCGAAACGATTACCAGACATGGCGGATAGACTAACGCGAATTACTCGAGAATTACAGCGTCTTTTTGCGTACTGAGCGTACCTTGCTCAATAATTGCAACGGTCAGACGGGAAACAGCGACGCGCTTACCTGTGGCCTCCTCTGTGATATCAGTCTGCCATACTTGCGTACGGCGGCCTGTATGCAGCGGTGTGCAATGGCCGATCACCTTGCCTTCCGTCACTGCGCGAATGTGGTTACAGTTAATTTCAAGGCCGACTGCACGGAATTTTTCGGGATCAATCGTCATCCACGCGGCAACACTGCCCAATGTCTCGGAAAGAACACATGAAGCACCGCCATGCAAAATACCGAACGGCTGCGTAGTACGTTCATCTACGGGCAAAGTACCCTCAAGAAAATCCGGCCCGACCTTGGTAAATTCAAAACCGACAGTCTTGCCCATATTTTCGCCGCGAAACGCCGCCAAAGTCTCTAAGGAATAATCTTCAAACCAAATCATGTTTTGTCCATAATTACAGCAATAAGGGCAATAAAGGCACTCACCATTGCCGCGATCGCGGAAACCCAAGATATTCTCATCGCTTTATCGGCAATTTTGTTCGCTTGTATTGTCAGCATATTTGCCTGATCGGCCATACTGATCGTAAGGGCTTCCCTGCCTTCTTGTCTATGCAAACGGTCCTGGTCTTCTAACCATTCCCTTGCCCATCCGGCTTCTTTATCGTTTCTGAAATCGGTGCCATCGTGAAGATGTTTCTTTACGTCGTCGTAACCGAGCCGTCCGCATTTGGCTCTGATATCTTCACGCTGCTGTCCCATTCTTTAAGCGGCTTCGTCTTTGTTTTTCGGAGCAATAGATGAAAGAAGCTCACCGGTTTCTGCGGCGCTCTCGACGCTGCACATACCAACCGTATGGTAACCGGCATCAACATGCAGCACTTCGCCTGTTACACCGCTGCCCAGATCGGACAACAGGAACAGACCGGAGCGGCCAACATCGTCGATTGTTACATTGCGGCGCAACGGGGAGTTCAACTCGTTCCATTTCAGGATATAGCGGAAATCACCAATACCGCTCGCGGCCAAAGTCTTGATCGGACCGGCGGAAATCGCATTCACACGAATATCCTTCGGCCCCAAGTCAGCCGCCAAATAACGAACAGAGGCTTCCAGAGCGGCTTTCGCAACACCCATTACATTGTAATGCGGCATCACGCGCTCGGCGCCATAATATGTCAGTGTAATCAGGGAACCGCCCTCTTTCATCAACGGCACAGCGCGCTGCGCGACAGATGTGAAGGAATAAACGGAAATATCCATAGTACGCAGGAAGTTATCGCGCGTAGTGTCCAGATACAGGCCATCCAGCTCGTTTTTATCCGAAAATGCAATCGCATGAACAACAAAGTCGATTTGTCCCCACTCATCTTCGATAGCCTTAAAGGCCGCATCAATACTGGCTTCATCGGTCACGTCACATGGAACGACGATATTCGCACCGATTTTTTCGGCTAACGGACGCACGCGCTTTTCAAGCGCCTCTCCCTGATAGGTAAAAGCAAGCTCGGCGCCACTTTCGGCGGCTGCGCTTGCAATACCCCATGCAATTGAACGGTCATTGGCAACGCCCATAACCAGACCGCGTTTGCCTTTGAGAAATGTATTATCAAAACTCATAATAATTTGATTCTTCTAATGTTGATTTTGTTGCACAACATCCTACACATTTAGCAGCAGCCGTCTAGCCTTTATCCGCGCCAATTAAGAAAGAAAGCTTTTCCCTCACGCTCTCTTCCGCACCAGATATAATCTTGCTAAGCTTATAAGTAGTATTAACATCGACACATTTCATGAACGCACCGCAAAACAACACAGAACACATTTTCAGCGCGATACGCAGAGAAGTCGCCGAAGAGTTCAAAGCGCTGACCTTACTATTCGAGGTCAATGAAACAGGTGATGTTACCGAAGCACTGCACAGCAAACGACTGGAAATCAACGAACACCCTGCGGGTACGGCTTTGCTGCAAGCGCCGAAACCAAGCCCGGACAGCACTGCGCTTTTTCATGTATACGGCCCGGGACTTCGCACAAAAAAGAGACTTTTCAATTTAGGCACAAAAGAACAATGCCTGTTCCTCGGTGTGATCAGCAAACAAAGCCTAAGCTTTTACGAAGAAGAAACATTCGCAGCACAGTATCTGGGATACGCTTATGTTTTCAAAGCGTTATACGGGTATTTTCACGAAAGCGGTAAACTCAAACCCGAGATAGATGAACCGGGCGAACCCGACGCGGCTCAAAAACGCGTGGATTTGTTACGCATGAACCTTATGGCCGACGCCTTTGCGGCAATGCTGATGGAGCATAAGGGCGTAAAAGGCGCGATCCAGCGTTTGGTTAAACGCTACTGCGAGCTCAGCGTAAAAAGCACCGTCAATATGTTCCCCGAATACCATCCCTTACCGATGGCCATCGATGGCTTACAGGTTGTCTTTAAAGACCTGAAAGACGATACGCCGCCAAAAATGGGGCAGCTGGAACATTTCATGATGATGGCAATCGAAATCGGCCAGACTTACGATGATTTGAGCCTGCAACAATGGACACGCTTTTGCTTGGGCACGCAGGATATGGTGTGGGCCGATTATTCAGCAAATGAAATCTTGAGCGCCGCAATTTATGGCTCGGACGATCCGTATATCCGCTCCAATGCCTATATCTGTGCCGAAAGCCTGAACACAAACCCTGTACCACTCAAAAACACGGATATGTACAATCCGTTCTCAGACGACGAAACCAATGAACGCTCTCACCTGCGCCTCTGCCGTGTCACGTTCATCGAGGCTATTAATTCCGTCAATCATAACGATGACTCGAAAATCTTTTTAGACAAAGCTCTGAAGCAAACTAAGAAGCTGCTGCAAGGACACCCATTGGGGTGGTGTGCGCCGGCGTTAATCGAAGCCGAAAACGCATACCGCTTGTTTCAAGAAGATCCGAAGCGTGAGGAAGACACGATACAAAACGCCTTCCATGGCGCATGCTCGACCGTAAAATGGTTCGACCTGAAACGCTTTAACCGCTTCGTGATTGCACAAAAACGCCGCGGCATTTCCTTAAGCTTAAAAGACGTTATCACGCTGATCGACAGAACGCCGCATTACGCACAATATCGCTCGGCGTTCGAACTCATGGCTCAAAGCGAAGCGATGAAATCGGAAGCTGAGGAACCACCGAAAAGCCCGTTTGGTCACAGCAAACAAAACACCGAAGAAGAAACCGCGACTGCGGAATCAGAAAGCGCTGAAGAAAACGAAGCGGAGAACAAAGAAGAGGCCACAGACGATGTGCCCGCAGCCTCTTCTGATGATCTGGTTATAGAACCCGAAAG
>CAZLTT010000117.1:0-5304 GCA_964562515.1 uncultured Micavibrio sp. | reverse complement strand
GAACTCGGCGCCTCGGAAACATCTGCCAGTGATGTACTGCTTGCACGGGAAAATTATGCCTCCGTGCAGGCCGATATCCATTCCTTCCAACGCTTGCTTGCCGATGAAATATTCGCGCTCGACGTTCTGCTTGGCCAACCACCGGGCACAACCAACCCGCTTGTCAGCGACTTCCCTGTACTCGCACCACCACGAGATGTAGCGATATGCGTGCCCGCGGCCCTGCTCGACCGCAGGCCGGACCTAAGAGCATCCGAACTGCGTGTTAAGGCCGCCAATGCCGACATCGGTGTGGCCATTGCCGATCTCTACCCTACACTCAACCTCGCAGGATCGCTTGGTTTCAGTGACAATGAGGCAACCACCGCGATTTTCAACGCCAACCAATTGGCCGGATCCATTCTGGCCGACATCACAATGCCCCTGTTTAACGCAGGCGCTCTGCGCTCCAATGTGCGTATTCAGGAATCGGAAGCGCGGGAACTCGCTGCGGCTTACGCCGAAAACGTTCTCAACGCCATGCGCGAAGTTGAAAGCGCATTGGTTGCCGAACATCAGCTAGAGGCAGAGTTGGAAAATCTGGCCCTCGCTACAAAGTCCCTGAAGGACGCAGAGGTAATAGGCGAAGACCGGTACAAACGCGGCGTGATATCCCTCACCGAATTTCTGGACATCCAACAGCGCCGTTACACAATTGAACAATCCTATCTGCGCCTACAACAAACCAAATGGAACACCCGTATAGCGTTATATTTGGCTCTGGGCGGAGACTGGCTTTCAGAAGGAAATAATGAGAATATGCCGGCTTGCCGTGCTCCATCAGCAGAGAATGAAGAGACATAAATATGCTTGATCAGATTAAAGGCTTTATCCAACTTGGCTTGGTCATCCTGTTTATAGCGGGATCATTCATCGCATCCAAAGCACTGGAAACGGAACGCGGCGTCCCGGAAGAGCGTGACAATGCCGACCGCAGCCTATTCGTCGAAACACAAGACTTTTCGCCCGGCCCGTATCAAATTCAATTCGAAACGACCGGTATCGTCGATGCCCGTGCACGTATCAATGTCGCACCGGAAATCAGCGGCCGCGTCGTTGCCATCAATGACCAGTTTTTTGAAGGCGGTACATTCGAAGCCAACGAAGTTCTTTTCGAAGTCGAGCCTTTGGATTTCGAATTGGAAATCGAGCGCCTGAAAGGTGCAGTCGCGACTGCCCGTACGGCATTTAATGTCGCATCCGCCGAAACCGAAGCCGCCACGCGCGAATGGAAAATGATCAACCCCGATAAGCCCGTGCCGTTTCTGGTTGCCCGCCGCCCACAAAAAGACGAAGCATGGGCCGCCCTGAAAGCCGCAAAAGCACAGTTAAAGAATGCTGAACTGGATCTGGCACGTACGAAATTCAGCCTTCCCTATGACGGCCGCGTAATCAGCGCCAATCTGGAAATCGGCCAATATGTCGCCGCAGGACAAAGCTATGGCGAAGTATTCAACATGGGGGCACTGGAAGTACAAGCAACATTGGAAGACCAACAGTTACAGTGGCTGTTCGCCGTCATCGATCCGAAAATCGAAATCACAAGCACACAGCAAGGACAGGCAAAGACATATCAAGGCGTCCTTAAACGCGGCATTGCGTCCCTCGACCCGCAAACACGCTTCGCCCCGATCAGCTTCGGCATTAAGGACGAAAACACCGACCTTCTCCCCGGTGTCTTCGTTGATTTATCAATCGAAGGCCCGTCCCTGGAAGGGATAACCGTCGTCCCTGCCTCCGCAATGCAAAAAGAAGGCGTAATGTGGACCTTAGATGATGAAAACACGCTGAACGCGTTCGAGCCCGATATCGCTTTTGCCAATAACGATGAAATCGCGATCAAAAACTTTGACGGTCCTAGCCGCATTGTGACAAGCCGCGTTTCAGGAGCCACAGAAGGCATGAAGGCCCAGACAACAGAAACCGAGACTACGCCAAAGGACGCGACTGAAACACCATGAGCGGCGTAGAGCATTACAGTCAGGATAATTCAAAATCCCTCATCGGATGGTTTGCGAATAATCATGTCGCCGCCAACATTCTGATGCTGCTCTTCATCGTTGGCGGTTTGGCCGCAGTTGCAAATATGCGCACGGAAACATTTCCGCAAATTGACCCGCGCTTGATTACGGTTACCGTGGCTTATCCGGGCGCGACGCCATACGAAGTCGCTGATTCCATTACAAACCGCGTTGAAGAGTCCTTGATCGGCATTCAGGGCGTTGACCGTATCACCTCTACCGCATCCGAAGGCATCGGCATTATCAGCGTCAATCTGGAAGACTTTGCCAATGCAGAAGACGTCTATAACGATGTCGAAACGTCAGTGAACGGGCTTGTACAATTCCCACCCGAAGACGCCGAGCGCCCGCGCATCGTAAAAGCGAAAATCCAACCCAATGTTATGAATCTCGCCCTGCACGGTGATGTACCCGAAGAAACGCTGAAATTCTGGGCCGAAACCATCGAGGACGAACTCAGGCTAATGGATGGCGTGGCCAAAACGGGCCTTCGCGGTATTCGAGAATATGAAATCTCTATCGAAATTTCGGAATCCACCCTACGGCGCTACGGCCTAACGCTACAGGACATCGGCAACGCGATTAACAGTTTTTCCCTCGACGTCCCCGCAGGTACGGTCGAATCCAATCAAGGCGATATCCTCCTGCGTATTCAGGAACGCCGCTACATTGGTCAGGAATTTGAAAAAATTATTATTCGCACCCTGCCTGACGGATCCAGGCTTTATCTGGGCGATGTCGGCAAAGTTGTAGACGGTTTCGAGGACATCAATCTGGTCAGCCGCTTTAACGGTGAGCCAGCCGCCTTTATCGACGTCGCCAGAAACGACACAGACGACACACTCACAGTGGCAAATGCGGTTAAGGACTATCTTGAAACAGTAGAACTCCCCCCCGGCCTGACCCTGTCGATACAGCAGGATCGCACCATCATCCTGAAAGAGCGGATCAGCCTGATGCTCAGGAACGCAATACTGGGATTCATGCTCGTCTTTCTTATCCTTCTGTTGTTCCTTGACCTGAAGCTCGCCTTCTGGACAAGCGCAGCCATTCCGATCTCATTCCTCGGCGGCATGCTGATCCTCAGCCTCCTCGGCTTTAGTATGAACATGATCACGCTGTTCGCCCTGATCGTTGTGCTCGGCATTGTTGTTGATGACGCCATTATTGTTGGCGAAAGCATCTACGAAGCACAAGAAAACGCGCGCGAGGAAAATGCAGACGAGGAGCGCAAGAACAAAGCCGTTCTGAAAGGCGTTCGCGACGTCCTCGCTCCCGTGACCGTCGGTGTCACAACGACAATGGCTGCATTTGCCCCACTTATTTTTAGCACCGGTACACTGGGGCAGATCATTATGGTCATCCCCGTTGTGGTGATTTCAATCCTGTTCATATCATTGCTGGAAGCTTACTTCATCCTGCCCTCGCACTTATCAAACCCAAACCGTTGGAGCAAAGGGGTAATGCGGACCCTGCGTAATAAGTTCGCAAAAGGTCTGAACAGTTTTATCGACAACGTTTTGGAGCCATTTTCGAAATTCTGCATCAGTTGGCGTTATGCAACGGTCGCTTTGTTCATCGGCTTGGCGATATACACTCTTGCGATGGTACAAACGGGCACAATCCGCTTCATCTTCTTCCCTAACATTGAAGGTGACGAAATACGGGTTTCCGTGACGATGCCCGAAGGCACTCCGTTCGACACCACTGAAAAAACAATGCTCTTCATTGAAGAGCAGGCAAGCGAAGTCCTCGACGGGCTCGAAACGGACGGCCATAGCATTGTAAAAAGTCTGGCCTTAAGTATCGGGCAACGTTTTTCGGATAACAGCCCGGTAAGAACCACAGCCGGAGACACGTCCAGCAACCTAGGCGAAATCAAAATAGAATTGGTCTCCTCCGACTTTCGCGCCAATTCTGCATCGGAAATTGAAGCCTTAATCCGTGAACGGGTTCAGAACCTCCCAAACATTGACAAGCTAGAGTTCCAAAGCTCACTCGTCGGTGACGATCCGGACATCAATATTGAACTGTCCCATCCGGACGAGGAGCAACTAATCGCAGCCGCCGAAACTTTAAAAGAAGAACTAGAAAAAATTGAAGGCACGAAAGAAGTCACCGATAGTTTCGACCCAGGCAAAACCGAATATGTATTTGAATTAACCGATGAGGGATTAGCGGTCGGCTTAACACCAAGCGAACTCGGCCGCCAACTTCGTTTCGCATTTTTCGGACTGGAGGCACAACGTTTCCAACGTGGGCGTTCAGAGATGATTGTTTATGTCCGCTACCCCAAAGATGAACGCGAGAGCATTGCAACGCTTAGCCAAACCCGTATCCGCCTCGCCGACGGCTCAGAGGTGCCGCTAAATGCCGTGGCCTCCATCAAAACCCAGACAGGGTATTCATCAATTGAAACAGTGGATGGCCGCCTGATCGTCAGCGTGACAGCCGACGCAGATACAGCCGTCACCACACCAAACGACGTTATAGAGATTATGAACGCAGATATTCTGCCGCAACTATCTGCACGCTACACCGGCCTAAGCTACAGTTATGAAGGTGAAACCCGCGAACAACGCGAGGACATGGAAAGCCTTGGGCGTAATATGGCGATTGCCTTGCTCATTATATATGTTCTGCTCGGCTCACAGCTCAGAAGCTATATCCAACCGCTCATCATAATGTCTGCTATCCCGTTCGGCGTTGTCGGCGCCGTATGGGGGCATTATTTACTCGGCCACGATTTGACCTTTATCTCCATGTTCGGAATTGTCGCACTCAGCGGGGTCGTCGTGAACGATAGCGTCGTGCTGATCGACTACTACAACAAAAAGCACGCAGAAGGGATGAGCGCCTATGAAGCGGCAATTGCCGCCATAAAACGTCGTTTCCGCCCAATTCTGCTAACGACAGCCACAACCAGCCTCGGCCTGTTACCGGTATTGTTGGAAACAAGTCTACAGGCGCAATTCCTGATCCCGATGGTGATTTCTTTGGCGACCGGAATTATCTTTGCCACCGTCATTATTATGGTGCTTGTACCGAATCTGGTCATGATCCTCGACGACATAAAAATGCTGCCGAGCCGTATACATGCGCATTTTAACAAGGAAACTGCGCAAATATAAGTTTTTAAGAAAAAACACTTGCTTTTGGACTCATGAAAACAGTATAAAACCCCAGTCTTACAGACGCCTCTTATACGTCCCGTTCGTCTAGAGGCCTAGGACACCGCCCTTTC
>CAZLTT010000116.1:0-5537 GCA_964562515.1 uncultured Micavibrio sp. | reverse complement strand
CGGCCCGAGCGGCTGGCAGTCAGCCGGTCAGGTTGCAAGCGATGTTGGTAATGCGGCCTTTGGTTGGTTGGGTGGTGACACAGTTAACTCAATCGGAAATATTTTCTCTAGCTCCGCTAGCTGGATCGGCGGCATGTTCGAGAAGCTTTCCAGCGGTAAGGTCCGCGATGGTGAAAAATGGTTGGCCGGTGGTTTCGGCTTGGTCGCCGCATTAATCGGTACGCCAATGATCCTTAAGACACTGGGTCTGGAAAATGTTCCATTCGTTGGCTTGGTTGTCGCGGCTCTGGTTTTCGGTTTTGGTGGTAAACTTGCCCATGATGTGATGCTCGGACAAGGAACCGGCCGCAACAGAACAAACGGTACAAACGTTCCGCGCACAACACATAACGGTACGCCAACCCCGCCAAAAGTTCTGGCTCAGGATAACCCCGGCACACCGGAATACCCTTGGGATTCTTTCCGCGCAGCCGATGAAGACAATAACGGGCAGTATGCAGCTCAGCTTTCACTGGATGGTGACACAAGCACATTCGTAGACTTGAAGATCCTGAACCCGACTGAAGTCGCTGCACTTGGCGCCGCAGGAAGACAGCGTTTGATCGATGAAGCAAATGCAGAAGACCGCTTTATCTCTAACGACTTCTTGCAAGGTCAAGGTTTGGACAAGTTTGAAAACTGGGAATTTACAGCGACAAACACAGGCACAGAGCCTCGTCCGGACAACGAAGTTGCTGTCTTTGCTGTTCATGAAGCATCCGGTGAGACATTTGTTCTGGAACTCGATGCACCGACTTAAGGGCATAAATTCCTTAGTAGAAAGTATGCCCCTTTCCCCCGCTTTCCGTAAGTGTTATGATTTTAGTGTGGAGACGTGTATCCACACCCCTTTCTGTGTGCCCTTCTTAAGCAATTCATCAGGCATTTTCGCCGCCATCCACTGAAGCCGTGTTATGAACGACGACTCAGACAATATTAAAAAAGACAGTATTAAAGGCGCGTTCAAGCCGGGCGAAGCCAAGGATAAGCCATCCTTGTTTTTGCCGGATGAAATGGATATCTATTGCAACAAAATCACCAAGGAAGCCTTTATTTTCCATGGAAAAACAATAGATTACGACAATTTAGACCATATGGTATACAACCCGAAAGACTACAGCGTCGAAGTCCATATGAAGAACGGCATGGTTTATGATTTGGGCGTTGTCATCCAATGGCTGATCCGCCCCTATTTCTCAAAGGCTGATGAAGTACAAATTGTCCAGACAAAGGACGGTGAAGCCATTAACGGTACATTCATTCCGCTTAAACATAAAAGTTAAGAAAACGTTAATGAATCACTCAAAATTAACAGATAAGTTATTGAAAAATATACATTTTTTGCTTGAGCAAAAAGAATGCGCCATGTTAATATTTATATGTAGAAGGCGAGTAAGGGCAATGTGGCCTTTCCAGAAAAATATGGGTATACTGCCGTTATGACAGAAGAACCCCAGGAAAACACAGAAACCAAGAAAGTCGGAAACTTAACGGATTTCGTCTATGGCGTGGATAAGGAAAACCACCTCGACATAGAAGTTGCTGTTAACGAAAGCGGTAAGGTTGTGGTGTTTCATAACCGTCCTTTCAAAAACGACATTGCTTGGTTCGAATTCGATTTGGGCACATGTAAACTGGATTTTGTGCTGGATGACGGCGATATACGCGACGCAGGGCTGCCTTTAGGCCAAGATGTTGCAAAATATATGCAAAACAGCCACCAGATCCTCATGGTCCTTCTGGACACAGATACAGGCGAAGCAAAAGAAGGGAACTATATACCGTTAATAATTCATAGGACTTAACCGTTCTTTAATAAAAACTGCGTTACAATAATAACAACAAAAATTACAAATATTAGAGGAGTGTGAAATGGCGATGAACTATCGTAGTGACTTTTTGGGGGCCACAGATCAAACGGCGTACACAGCGATCCGTAGCACAGTAGAAGGCACATCAGAATACATCAATGCAATGGGCGGCGAATCTCTAGACTTCGCAAACAAAATGGGCGGCGTTGACAATATCTCAACATACGACCCAATGGCATAATTCAAATAATCAGCATTCACACTAACCCGACATCACATCATGTCAGGACAGTAACTCGGGTTAGTATGGGATTGTATAAGGGCGATGGTTTTTCTAGCGCCCTTTTATAATGCCTAATTTCCGGACTGATCAGGCAGTGGAGCTGTCTGTTTAATAATATCCATCATCGGAATATCTTTTTGCGGCGCCTGTGGCTTATTCTCGGTGCGGCTACGCGCCTCACGCAACACTTCCGCCCTGTCCGTTTTAACGATAACCGTATCCGTACGGCGGGAACCGACGAACAAGCCAAACAGGATAACAAGCGCGATAATAATCAGGAAAAGAGCGGGGGCTTGCGCCTTCGGTACCCCTGTGTCCCTCAACACAGGTCCGCGCTGCGGTTGCTGCGGCGCTGTCGGCTTTTGATCCTGATTGTCGGGCTTTTCTTCAGTCATGAATATCAGCTTAGCCCGCAAGCGCGTCTCCATCAACGCGAATTTTCGTTAAAACACCCATATCGCTTGCTTTTCGGGCGCTTCTTTCGTATCTCTTTCATCCATGAGCAAACCTGAAACCAAACCACTCGAACATATTCGAAATTTCGCGATCATCGCGCATATCGATCATGGAAAATCCACCCTCGCCGACCGTCTGATCCAGACATGCGGCGGACTGGAGGCGCGCGAGATGCAGGAGCAGGTTCTCGACAATACGGATATCGAGCGTGAGCGTGGCATTACGATCAAGGCCCAAACGGTGCGTCTGGCCTATACAGCCAAGGACGGCATCGAATATCAGTTCAATTTGATGGATACGCCCGGACACGTCGACTTTGCTTATGAGGTTTCCCGCTCCCTCGCGTCATGCGAAGGATCGCTGCTTGTCGTTGACGCATCCCAAGGGGTCGAAGCGCAGACATTGGCCAATGTGTATCAGGCGATCGACAACAACCACGAGATTGTGCCCGTCATTAACAAGATTGATTTGCCCGCCGCCGACCCCGAGCGCGTGAAAGCAGAGGTCGAAGATGTTGTCGGACTGGATTGTTCTGAGGCGATCCATGCCTCCGCCAAAACAGGCGAAGGTATCGAGGAATTGCTTGAGGCGATTGTTAAGACGCTTCCCCCTCCGCATGATGGCGACGCAGAAAAGCCGACCAAGGCTCTGCTCGTTGACTCGTGGTACGATATTTATCTGGGCGTTGTGGTTCTGGTTCGTGTGATGGACGGTTACCTGAAACCGGGTCAGAAAATTAAATTCATGAGTAACGGTGCGACGCGCGAGATTGACCGTGTCGGGATGTTCACCCCGAAAAAGGTGGAACTGGATGCGCTCGGCCCCGGTGAGATGGGCTTTATTACAGCCTCGATCAAATCGATTGATGAAACGAATGTCGGTGACACAATCACGGATGAGAAAAAGCCGTGCGAAGAACCTTTGGCCGGATTTAAACCGTCGATCCCGATGGTGTTTTGCTCCCTGTTCCCCGCGGATGCCAGCGACTTTGAAAAGCTGCGCGAGAGTTTGGGTAAGATCAAGCTGAACGACGCATCCTTGCATTACGAGCCTGAAAGCTCCCAAGCGCTCGGGCTTGGTTTCCGCTGTGGCTTCCTCGGCTTGTTGCATATGGAGATTATTCAGGAACGTCTGGAGCGCGAGTTTGACCTCGACCTGATCCCGACGGCACCGAGCGTGGTTTATAAAATCAACATGACAAACGGCGAGCAGATCGAGCTGTACAATCCCGCCGACATGCCCGACGTGGTGAAAATCGACAATATCGAAGAGCCGTGGATCAAGGCGACGATCCTTGTGCCGGACGAATATCTGGGCGGATTGCTGCAACTGTGTCAGGAACGCCGCGGCGTGCAAATCGACCTGACCTATGCGGGTGGTCGCGCGATGTTGGTTTACCGCCTGCCGCTGAACGAGGTCGTGTTCGATTTCTATGACCGCCTCAAATCCCTGTCTAAAGGGTATGCGTCGTTTGATTACGAACTCGACGGCTATGGCGTTAACGATCTGGTCAAGCTGGAAATCCGCGTTAATGAAGAACCCGTCGATGCGTTGGCGATGATCGTCCACCGCGAGAATGCGGAGGGGCGCGGCCGCGGTATGTGCGAACGCCTCAAGGACCTGATCCCGCGCCAGATGTTTAAAATCGCCATTCAAGCCGCAATCGGCGGCAAGATTATCGCGCGTGAAAATGTTAGCGCCCTGCGTAAGGACGTGACCGCGAAATGTTACGGCGGTGATATTAGCCGTAAGAAAAAGCTGCTCGAGAAGCAGAAAAAGGGTAAGGCCAAAATGCGTCAATACGGGAATGTTGAAATTCCGCAAAGTGCGTTTATCGCCGCGCTTAAAATGGGAGACGAGTGATCGGCCGTGCGTTGAAAATATTCATCGCCCTCCTCGCTGTGACTTTGATTGTGGCAGCGCTCGTCTTTGTCACCTACACCGAAACCCGTCCCGAACGCCGCATCTTGGTTGAGGAAAATTACCAACCGCCGCAGCGTCCGCAAGCCGCGAACCCTACCCCGCCCGCGCAGCCATCAACCGATGCGGAAGACGACCTGATGACCCCGATGCCGGGGGCACGGTAAAATGCGTCGGCCCATCATTCTTGATGGTGGTATGGGGCGCGAATTGGAGCGCATGGGCGCGCCGTTCCGTCAACCCGAATGGTCCGCGCTCGCGTTGATGGAAACGCCGGACCTTGTCCGCAAAGCGCACACGGCCTTCATTGAAAGCGGCGCGGAAATCATCACCACCAACAGCTATGCCGTTATCCCCTTTCATATCGGGCAGGAAATTTTTGACGCGCACGGGCGGGATTTGATCGCGCTGTCGGCCAAGCTGGCGCGGGAAGCAGCGGATGAAGCACAAACAGATGTGCGGGTTGCGGGATGCATTCCGCCGATGTTCGGATCGTATCAACCCGAATTGTTCGATGCGGATAAAGCGGCGGACATGCTCCAGACATTTTTTGATGCGCAAGCGCCGTATGTTGATTTATGGATTGCGGAAACGATTTCATCAAAGGCGGAGGCCGAGGCGGTGTGCAAGGCCCATGCGGGACGAGACGAGCCGTTATGGCTTGCCTATTGCCCCGCGGAGGATGCGCCGATGCAGTTGCGCTCGGGCGAGGATTTGGGCGCGCTCATTGCCTATACGGCGAAGGAGACGGCCGCCGAAGCCGTGCTGTTTAATTGTTGCGCGATTGAGGATGTCGAAGGCGCGGTGCGGCTCGCCCGTGAAATCGTACCGTCGCGGGATGATCTGTTGGTCGGGGCGTATGCCAATGCGTTTACGAAGATGGGGGATGATGCGGCGAATGAAGAATTGTCGGATATTCGCGGCGAAGTGACGCCCGCATTCTATGCCCGCGCCGCCCGTTTGTGGGCCGAGGCCGGCGCTGATATACTCGGCGGATGTTGTGGAATTTCACCCGCGCATATTCAGGC
>CAZLTT010000115.1:0-5540 GCA_964562515.1 uncultured Micavibrio sp. | reverse complement strand
AATGTGAATCCCCCTATACCTATGAGGACGGGGCGTTGCTCGTCTGTCCCGAATGCGCGCATGAATGGAGCGCCACCGAGGAAGAGGGCGAGACCATCCGCGATTCCGTCGGTAACGAGCTACAGAGCGGCGATTCCGTCACCATCGCCAAGGACCTCAAAGTCGGCAATAACACCATCAAGGTCGGCACGAAGGTCAAAAACATCCGTGTCCTCCCCCGCGATCAATGGATCGGCGACCACGACATCGACGCAAAAGTCCCCGGCTTCGGGCCTATGGGCCTGAAGTCCTCGGTGGTAAAGAAAATCTTCGATTAAGCGGTTTTAAACTAGGCCGCTTTCGCAAGCGCCGTACCGTTGGCGTGCAACGTCACCTCGATATTGCCGCGTGTCGCTTTGGAATACGGGCAAATCTCATGCGCTTTTTCAACCAATGTCTCGGCCTGTGCCTGATCCGTGCCCGGAATCGTGGCATCCAACGTCGCATCAATATAAAACCCGCCATCTTCCCCTTTATGCAGGCGCACGGTCGCATCGACCTTCATCGCATCCGCATCAATCGTGATATCATGCTGTCCGGCCATCGCTTTGATCGCTTGCCCGAAACAGGCCGCATATCCGGCGGCAAAAAGCTGTTCGGGGTTAGTCGCATCACCCGGCGCACCCGGCGGGGCGATCGGCAGGTCGATTTTACCGTCATTCGATGTGGCGCGTCCCTCGCGGCCATTGGTGGCGGCGGCTTGTTCTGTTGCTAAAATGGTCATAGATATCTCCTTTGCTATCGCTGTGATAGAGCTTAGCGCGTTTCGGGTCGGAGTCCAGATTTCAAAATCTTTTCTTACGCGTACGCCCTTTTCGGTGGCGGGCCAGAATTGAATCTGGCCTTAAGTTCTTGACGGTTTCATAAAAATCAGCGGAAATAGGGCCATGAGAACTCTGGTCCTGCTTTTGTTGATATTCAGCCTGCCCGCGCCGTACGCATTCGCGGATATTTTCAATGAAACCGATGAGTCCTATTACGCGCGGCAGCATAAATCCTGCGAGTACAAGAAGAAGCGTACCACCGTTTATGACTTGTTTGCGGCGTTTCGCCCTGTCTATGTCGATGAATGCTGCGCCCAATCGGTAGAGGCGATGCGCGAAGACGGCGCACGGTGGATTCACCCCGACAAGCCATGCCCCGACGGTATGCTCAAACAATCTCTGACTTGTGAAACTTCAAAAGACTGGTGCGTGCCCGCGCCGTAATATTGACTTTAGGCCATACCGCCCGTGTGATCCACGTGCTCGGCATTCTCTCTATGCGGGCTAGGCTCGTGGTGATGCGGTCTGTTTCCGGCGGAACGGATAACGGCTTCGATCCGTGCCATATCCGCACGCGCGGCCGCTTTGGCAAATTGATCGGCGAGCGGAATTTTGCCGACGCCGCGTGTGACCTTATCCACCGCCATCGTCGGGTGAGCCGCAACGCCCACCATTAATGCATCACGCAGATTTTGCGGATAGGCCTCGCTCATCCCCTTGCCGCCGCGAATATTCATGATCGCTGACTTTACGCTCGGGCAGTCAGTTGTTAAGCGCCCGATCGTTCCGGGTTTTAAGGCGTTCAGGGTTTTTGCAGCCGCCCATAACTCCGCATAATCACTTTCGGGGATGGGCAAATGGTTAAACTCGAAACTCATCGTGCGTTGAAGCTTGCCGTCGGAATCGCAAATGATCGCCGCCCCGCCGGCAACGCCCTCGGTATCGAGCAATGACCCGTCCGTCCAGACTTCCAACAGCCCTTGACGCTTGTTGTGCGCTTGCTGGCGTTTGCTGATTTTGCCCTTATTGTGCTTTTTACCCATATTTTTAGACATAATGCATGGGTCGGCTCACATGCAAGGAAAACCTTGCTGCCGCGCCGAAAATGGCCGAAACTGCTTCGCTAAGCATATTACGCACTATTCTAGGATTTTTGTTTACCCCATGAAAATTACACAATCACAGCCCGCTGCTTCACTTGGTTTTTCCGTTATTTTCCCCGTCATACTGGGTTTGGTCGCCGTACTTCTGGCATCCACACCGCATTTTTTTGGCGAAAACGTAAGTGATCAAGTCTTTGCCGAAGGCGGTTTGATCGAAACCTTGAGCGGGATCATGTGGTTTTTAACGGCGTTGGTCGCCCTGTCGAATCTTGGCGCGTCCAAGTTACGCGCTTTGGTTTTTACAATTGGTTTTGCCGCCTTTGGTGCACGTGAATTCGACCTGCATAAGGCCTTTACGAGCGATAGCATACTTAAAACCAATTTTTATGAAACGGGAAGCGGGTTGGAAGTGGTGTTTGGCGGGATCGCCGCAGTGTTGATCATCATCGCACTTATATCAATGGTGGTGCTGACCTTTAAATTTTTATGGAGCGCTCGCAAAACCCGGCCTGTTTCTGCTCAACTTTTGTTCTACGGTTGGGGTATTTTGGTGGCTGGTAAAGTGATGGATCGTTTGCCGAGTGTCTTACGCAAAAAATTCGAGCTTGAATTGCCTTCAATTCAGCAGAGTATGTTGAAAGCCGCAGAAGAAGGGTTGGAGCTGTTGGTGCCTGTGATGATGTTCCTCTCTTTTATCTTGGTGCCCAACGCCGTCAGAAGGTCGGACAGCGAAAAATAGCTCGACTGTCACGGGTGCGCGGACTATCTTACAAGGAGCAGCACTTCAAAAAGGACAGCTTCATGAGAATTACAGGGTTTATCTTAGGCGTTTCGGTTCTGGCTTTGGGATTGGCACATTCTGCCAATGCGGATGAAAGCCGCACAGCCACATATTCAAAGGCGCAACCACAAACGAAAATCGAGAAACGCGTAACGCCGACTGGTGAAACACGTGTACGTGCAAAGGATAAGACACCACTCAATCCTGTCGATAATGTGCGTGATCAGTTTCGTTATGAATCACCGGATGATTTGAATGAAGAGAGTAAGGCTGCCGTATTTGACGGTAAGCTATATACAACGCCCACAACCGAGCAACGCCGTAACAGCGTTCCTCGCGTTCAGGAATTGGGTTTCTAGGATTTAAGTCTGGTAAGCCTGTGTGGCATCAAGATTGAGTGCCGCATCATTTGTCGTCCCGACGATGTCGTCTCTTAAGGTTGCAACCTCAACAGCACTGTCTTGCGTGTAGTTATCGTCGGCACCAACGCCTTTGACTTCGACGTCTGCGGTCTGTGCGCTTACTGAAAAGCGCTCCATACCTTGCGCAATCACATCCAGATCTACATTGTCGAACTCAGCCATTATACTCTCCAATTCTTTGGTAAAATTATTCTTTCATGTCCGGGTGCCCAAAAAGCAGTCGCTTCCATCGGCATTTCCAAGCCCATCGCTTGCACCAGTGTATGGGCGATGGAATTGGGTGAATCACCATTTGTGTCTTCCGGACGGTAATTCAGATTTTGCGCATTGATAAAATGCAGCGCTTCGACGGCCATAGCCATCTTGTGCAGATAATCTTTAATAGGGCCGCGGAAAATTTCGACTTCGTTGACAATGTTGAAATGTTCTTGTGGTACGCGGTTTTCATCTGCTGGCGCCATCACACCGCGCAGCGCCATAATGTCGCTATCCTTACGGTTGATCGCCAGGCCCTTCATTTGAACCTTCGTTGTATTCGTGTGGTCGCGGAAAGAAATATATCTGTACGCCGGTGAACCCGCTGGCCCCATTTCGGCTGTTACAACATGAATACTGTGATCCATATTGGGAAGATCTGTTCCGCTCATATTTGTTTGTGAATTTTGCGATTGCATATTTTTATAATGCCCCTCTTATTTGCATGCCCTATTAATATGCCTTGGTGAGGTTAATATTTAGTAAATTGTTTAATAACAGTGACTTAATAGGTTTTTTGGGGGCAAAAAGCGCATAAAAAAGGCCGATTCCGAACAAACAGAACCGACCTTTCGTGGGGGAGCGACAAACTTGAGAAGACAGTTGTCTTTTAGAAATCCCTAGATCTAGAGAACGCCGAGCATATCAGCGACAAGCGGATGACGAACAATATCACCGTCGGTTAGGCGGCAAACCGCAACATTATCCAACGCATCGAGTCTGCGGGAGATATCGGCCAGACCGGACATACCGTCGAGCAAGTCGGATTGTTCGGGGTCTCCGGTAACAACCATGGTTGAATGCCAACCCAGACGGGATAACAGCATCTTTAATTGCCCGTATGTACAGTTCTGTGCCTCGTCAATCACGACAAAGGAATTGTTGAGTGTACGCCCGCGCATAAAGCCGACCGGCGCAATTTCAATTGTGCCATCTTCAAGATATTGGCGAACTTTCTTACCGCCCATCCGGTCACCCAAGGAGTCATAAAGCGGGCGAAGATATGGGGCCATCTTTTCTTGTAAATCGCCGGGCAGGTAACCAAGGGATTCACCGGCTTCCATGGCTGGGCGGGACAGGATAATCCGCTCAATTTCTCCGCGTTCCAACGCTTCTGCGGCTTTGGAGATGGCAATGTAGGTTTTACCCGTACCGGCTGGCCCGATCGCCATAGTCAGCGAATATTCATCAATTGATTTCATCAACTCCGCTTGCCCTTCGGAGCGCGGCTTGATGTTTTTCACGTATTTTTGATCACGGCGGCCGTTAATTTCATCATCGAGCGGATGCCAGTCATGTCCCTGATGCTCAAAAGACGGATGGACAACATTATGCTCGCGTGAAGATTTGTTTTTACGTGATTTTTTAGCCATAGCTAGTAGTCCTTTCCGTCAGGGTTGGTAAAAGGGTGAAAAAAGCAGGAGTCAAAACGCTACGTTTTGAAAATATAAGGGATATAAAAAAGGGTAAAGTCTTTGCTGAGCGGCCAGTTTCAAGAAGCCGATATGGAGAGAATTCGTTAAGACTGTGCGTTTGATGCAAGGAGAAATCCTTAAGCTCGAATTACACCCTAAGTATATCAAAAATCCATCATCTTCACCATGTATTTTCCGAAATTTTCACCATCTATGTTGAAAAGTACTGGCCTTTGCCGAATGAGACTTTTAAGGTGATGCGCTTAAAAAACGAAAAGTTGTTTATTTATGTCGTTCACATTTGAAGATGTTCAGGAAGCCCACAAAAAGATCGAGTACGCGACAATGCGTACACCGTGTGTTAAGGCTGCGCGCCTTTCACTGCATATGGGGATTGAGCTTTACCTGAAACTGGAAAACCTGCAGCACACCAACGCATTTAAAGCGCGCGGTGCGTTGAACAAGCTTCTGACATTAACAGAGGACCAGAAAAAGAACGGCGTGATTGCATGTAGTGCAGGTAACCATGCACAGGGCGTGGCATATCACGCGACGCGTCTGGGTGTACCTTCAACCATTATTATGCCGAACGGCACGCCGTTTAATAAAATTCAGCGTACGGAAGATTTCGGCGCAAAGGTTATTCTGCACGGAAGCAGCTTTGATGAATCCGTACAGTTCACGATGGATATGGCGGATGATAAGAACCTGACATTCATCCACCCGTTCGATGATCCTGTAATCGCGGCCGGTCAGGGTAC
>CAZLTT010000114.1:0-5728 GCA_964562515.1 uncultured Micavibrio sp. | reverse complement strand
GTTGTTGCGTCACTCAAGTACCTTCTTTTGTACGTTTCGTTCCTTGCGCCTAGTGTAAAAGAAAAATTGAAGATGAGACATTCTTTAAATGTATATCTCACCCTTCATGTACATGACGGCCTGACCGGTGATTTCAAGGCGCTCGTCTTTCAGGTTTAGCCATAGATCACCGCCGCGCGCGGAGGCTTGGTGCGCTTTCATGGATGTCTTGCCAAGTTGTTCTGCCCAGTAAGGTGTAAGGATACAGTGCGCGGAGCCTGTCACAGGGTCTTCTTCGATACCGAGTTTCGGGAAGAACGCACGGGAGATAAAATCATAATCCTGATCGCCGCGTGATGTGACCAAAACGCCGCGTGAGGAGAGTTCTTTTAAAGCGCTGTGGTTGGGTTTGAGTTCGCGGATAAATTGCGGGTCATCAAACACCGCCATATCGTCATGACCTTTGAAATAGGCAACAGGCTCGCGGCCAAATGCGCGTATGACTTCTTCCGGTGTTTCTATTTGCTCTCTATCCCAGATCGGAAAATCCATCATCAGGCCGTTGTCTTTTTTGTGCACAAAAAGGTCGCCGGAAAGGGAGCTGAACGTGATCATGTCCTTATCGTAACCAAGTTGGTCGAACATGATAAAGGAAGTGGCAAGCGTGGCGTGGCCACAGAGTTCGACTTCACCGCCCGGTGTAAACCAACGCAGGTGAAATTTTTCGCCATCCGGAACAATATAGGCGGTTTCGGACAGGTTGTTTTCAATCGCGATGTTCAGCAACGTTTCATCCGGTAGCCATTCCTTTAGAGGGACCAGAGCGGCGGGATTGCCGCCGAAAACTTCGGATGTAAAGGCGTCGGCTTGATAGATGTCGAGTTTCATTTATTCACCAATTGCTTCTTTAAAAGCTTCTTCTACGTGGATCATTGTTGTATCGAAAACGGGGTGTTCGAAGTGGCTTTGATCGACCAGAGTAACGATTTCCGTGCAGCCCAGAATGACCCCTTGTGCTCCGCGGTCAAACAGATCGTTGGTAATGCGGATATATTCTTGCCGCGAATTGTCGTTGACGATGTTGCAGCACAGTTCGTCAAAAATGATTGTGTTGATGGTTTCGATGTCGTCCTCGTTCGGGACCAAGACGTCTATGCCTTGGTCGATTAACCGACCTTTGTAAAAGTCATCAACCATCGTGTATTTGGTGCCGAGCAGGGCAATCGAATTCAGCCCTTTATCCTTGATGCGTTTGGCCGTTGCATCGGCGATATGGAGTAGGGGGATGTCGATGGCGGCCTGCACGTCGTCGGCGACCTTGTGCATGGTGTTTGTGCCAATAAGCATAAGGCCTGCACCTGCCTGCTCAAGTTTACGTGCTTCGTCGGCGAGGTATGCGCCGGCTTTATCCCATTCACTGTTGCGTTGGTGTTGTTGGATGCGTTCCCAATTCACCGAGCTCATCAGGATTGTTAGGGGATGTTTTGCGCCGAATTTCTCCTGCGCCATTTCGTTTAGCCATTTATAATAAGAAAGGGATGAGACCCAGCTCATCCCTCCCAGAAGTCCAATGGTTTTCATGGAGCTGCCTTTTATTCGGCAGCTGCTTCGTCTGAAGCTTCTTCCGCAGCAGGCTCTTCACCGGCAGCAGGTTCGGCATCATTCGCAGCGTCAGCAGCGATGTAAGCCTTTACGATTTTGTCAGGGCTTGCAGGTGGCTCACCTTTGGCGATGGCATCTACATGCTCCATGCCTGTTGTGACCTGACCCCATACTGTGTACTGGCCTGTCAGGAAGCTACAACCGTCATCTGTGAAGCAGATGAAGAATTGTGAGTTCGCTGTGTTTGGTGCAGCTGTACGGGCCATGCCGACTGTGCCGCGCTTGTATTCGTAGTCAGTGAATTCAGCTGTAAGGTCAGCTTCGTCACTACCGCCGCGGCCTGTGCCTGTCGGGTCACCGGTTTGGGCCATGAAGCCGTCGATGACGCGGTGGAAGACGAGACCGTCATAGAAGCCATCACGTGTCAGCTTCTTGATGCGCTCAACGTGGCCAGGGGCACGGTTGGGCAGCATTTCGATTTCGACGTTACCGCCGGTTGATAGTTCAAGAACAAGTGTGTTTGCCGGTTCTGCGGCCTCTGCATTAGCAGTCATAAGTACGAAACTCCCGATTACGGTCAAAAGGAATGATCTAATCATGTTTTATCTCTCCGGATATATGATGTGAAGTAATAGACGTGCCATAGAGCCCGTATGATTGCAAGAGGCGTTGTGCTCAGGACCGGGTGCATGCCGCGTTATGTTCACGGATCATTTCTTCGATATGTGCTTTACAAATGAAACAGTTGGGCCGAACGCCTTTTGAAGCTTCCAGATAGATTTTTAGAATTGTTGCCCGATCGTCTGGGATCGGGTCGGGGGATTTCATTGTCGGGGTGTCGGCGATGGCTTGCCTGTTGAAATTATTACAGTGACAGGCGTGCATGGGGCGCGTGTTTAAGCGCTGACCGTGTCGTTGTGGCTTTTGACGATGTCTTTGAGTGTTTCAAGGCACTGGCAGCAGTTCGGGCTTTCGCCGCCGGAGCATGCGCGGTATGTGTCGCCGACCTTGGCGCGTTTACCATGACTTTGCAGGTGTTCTTTGACTTTTTTGTCATTAAACGGATTGCAGAGACACACGAACATAAGCAGTCTTTCGTCAGTTATTGGTTTGCGAGTGATTCTTAGTCACAAGGACGAATATGGGCCTATTTTGGTGTGATTGCAAGTCATTCTCATTATAAAAATTACAAAATACACAGCTTTAAAAACCGGAGAGGTAAAAATCTTTACTTTTGAGGGGTGTTTTGTTACCATAATTCAAATAAAAATTATAAAAATAGGGTGTATATGCTTCTCAATCCATTATCTCAGGACATGCCTGTCGAGTTTGTCATTTCCCGCACGGGAAGTGTCGCAATTGTGCATAAGGGCCGAGCCCAGCACGATTACATCTGGGTTCAATATGATCAGGACCTGAATTCAGTTCAATTGGTTACCGAAGACGGAAAGCTGCAGGACTTGGGCTTGTCCTTAAGCGGGGCGATGCTGAATTCGCTGATGAAAACACGCGAAGTCATGATGATCGAAATGACGGATGATATGGCTATACGTAAGCCGAAACTTTTGAAATTTTCAGCGCTAGTACATTAGAGGGGTAAATATGGGTGCAGATATAGAAGTTGATGTTGATTTTGAACCGGGGCAAGACGGACCGGACGATATTGTTTCGCATGAGGTGACGCTGGTGCGTGTCGTGAACGGTATTCCCGAAGTGGTCGTGGTGTCCGTAGATGACAGTATGAGCAGCCCGACATTCAGTGTTGAGGCGTTGGCAAATATTCCCGGTGTATGGGGCGCGTTTAGTGACGATGGTTTTTCCCGTGCAGATATGAAGACCGGAGCAACCAATTTTCTGGAGGCAGATGGTTTTGATGCCATGACGCTGTCACCATTAGATGCTTTGACGTTTCTGGAAGATGCTTTAGCGGGCGGTGAGTCCGTAGGGGCCAATTTATTGGCTGAAACCGGTTTGACGGCTCTGGATATCAATAATCTGGATGCGGAAGCGCAGGCAGCGAAAGAGGCTGCTCTCGAGGCGCGTCAAGCGGAGTTGGCCGTGGCCAAGCCCGAGGATGTGGATGCCACCCTCGGTATTTTACAGCCCGGACGTATCGTGTAGTCGCTTAGGCGCCTTCGGCGTCTAGCGGACTTTCTGAATTTAGCTGGATGTAATTCTGGATGCCCATGTCTTCGATCATTTGAAGTTGGGTTTCCAGATAGTCTACGTGACCTTCTTCGTCAGCCAGAATGCGTTGGAAAAGATCACGTGAGATAAAGTCGTGAACGCTTTCCGCGTAGGCGACAGCTTCTTTGTAGTTTTTGACGCCTTCAATTTCGATTTTGAGATCGCATTCCAGAATTTCTTTGACGTTTTCGCCGATATGCAGCTTTCCGACTTCCTGAAGGTTCGGGATGCCTTCGAGGAACAGGATGCGTTGGATCAGATCGTCCGCATGTTTCATTTCCTCGATAGATTCGTTGTACTCGTGCTTACCGAGTTTTGTTACGCCCCAGTCTTCGAGCATGCGTGCATGCAGGAAATACTGATTGATTGCGCCCAACTCTTTCTTCAAAGCAGAGTTCAGGTATTCAATAATTTTTTTGTCGCCTTTCATCGGTATCTCCTTAATCGTTCAAAGCGCGATCAATAATCGCGGGAATGTTTTTAGTATAAGCGTCGTAATTGAAGATAGCGTCGAGGGCATCTTTGTCAAGTTTTTCAGTAACTTGTGAATCATTCTCAAGCGCATTACGAAGTGAGAGAGAGCCTTTTCCGCCGCTGCGGTCTTCCCAGACCTGCATCGCGTTACGTTGGACGATGCGGTATGCGTCTTCGCGGCTGATCCCTTCCTGTGTCAGGGCGAGCATAACGCGTTGGGAGAACAGTAGGCCGCCTGTCATTTCGAGGTTGTGGATCATACGGTCAGGATAAACGAGGAGTTTATCAACCAGTCCGGCCAAACGGTTCAGGGCGTAATCTGCGGAAATTAGCGCATCGGGGAGAATCGTTCTTTCTACTGAAGAGTGGGAGATGTCCCGTTCGTGCCAGAGTGCGACATTTTCAAGCGCAGGTATAACTGCGGAGCGGATAATGCGTGCCTGTCCGGTCATGTTTTCCGATCCGATAGGGTTGCGCTTGTGCGGCATTGCCGATGAGCCTTTTTGCTTCGGATCGAAATATTCTTCCGCTTCGCGGACTTCGGTTCTTTGCAGGTGACGGATTTCAACGGCGAGGTTTTCAATAGAACTCGCGATCACACCGAGTGTGGCAAAGAACATGGCGTGGCGATCGCGCGGGATAACCTGCGTCGCTACGGTCTCGCTTTTCAGTCCAAGTTTTTCGGCTACATATTCTTCGACTTCGGGAGGCAGAACAGGGTAGGTGCCGACTGCGCCGGAAATCGTAATCGTGGAGACTTCTTCCTTCGCGCGGATCATACGTTCCTTCGCACGCTTAAAGGCGCAGTAATGACCGGCCATTTTCAGGCCGAATGTTGTCGGCTCGCCCTGAATACCGTGGGAGCGGCCGATGCATAAAGTGTCTTGGTGCGCGCGTGCTTGCTTTTCCAGAGCCGCGAGCAGTTTATCCAGATCCTTGATGATGATGTCTGCGGCTTGCGTCAGCATGACTGCGAACGAAGTATCGATAACATCGGAGGAGGTCATGCCTTGGTGGACGAAGCGTGATTCTTCACCGACGAATTCAGCAACGGAGGTCAGGAACGCAATGACGTCGTGTTTAACCTCTGCCTCGATCTCGTCGATGCGCTTTACATCGAAGTCGCCTTTTTCACGCAAGGCTTTAGCGGCGCTTTCGGGGACGATACCCAGATCGGCCATTTTCTCAAGCGCGAGGGTTTCAACCTCTAGCCAGATGCGGAATTTGTTTTCTTGTTCAAAGATGTCGGCCATTTCGGCGCGGGAATAACGTGGAATCATAGCGTATAGCTAGCACTCTCGGCGGGGTACAGCAAGTCCTTGAATTATCAAAAAATTAATAATTTAAAGTTATTGTTTTCATAACGTAGAATTGACAGAGGTGTGTCGTGGCTGCGGCCATGAAAATAGCGATCAATGCTAAATTACGATAATTTTGAACTGTCGTCGTTTCTGGCGAATAATGTCGTTGATGGGGCTGCTTTTCG
>CAZLTT010000113.1:1677-5825 GCA_964562515.1 uncultured Micavibrio sp. | reverse complement strand
CCATCGCCGTCCGCCATGGTTTTGAGCAGCGCACGCGCCTTATCCGTCAGCGGCAGAGGCTTTTCGTTTTCCGCCTTTTCAAGCAGCTGTTCCAACGCTTCATCGTCCAGACGTTTGAGTACAAGCACCTGTGAACGGGAAAGGAGCGCGGCATTCAGTTCAAATGACGGGTTTTCGGTCGTCGCACCGACCAGAACAATCGTGCCGTCCTCCATAACGGGCAGGAATGCATCCTGCTGCGATTTATTAAAACGGTGAATTTCATCGACAAACAGCATCGTGCCCTTGCCGTTTTGTTTACGCAGTCGCGCGGCCTCAAAAACCTTTCGTAAATCCGCGACCCCCGAAAAAATGGCGGATATCTGCTCGTAATGGAGATCGGTGTGATCGGCCAATATGCGCGCCAATGTTGTCTTTCCGCAACCCGGCGGCCCCCAGAATATGATCGATTGCAGGGCGTTATTATCGATCATTCGCTTGAGCGTCCCACCCTCCCCGACAAGGTGATCCTGCCCCGCAACCTCATCCAATGTTTGCGGGCGCAGACGATCGGCCAAAGGACGATGATGATCATCTCCTTCTATATGCTCGGTTTTCGTTGCAAAAAGATCAGGCATTATCTACTTTGTGCTTACCTTGACGCTGGTTTAAGACGCTATATCTTTTGTTATAGCAATCATGGTGAACATTTAAAGAACAAAATCATGCAGACACTGGAATACACTGATGAGGTCGCACGTGCGACCGCCCCGATTTTTGAAAAACTGGACGGGCAATATAAAGAAGAGCACTGGAAGACGCTTGCGCCGTATATCTATGAGATCAACCGTCTCAAGAAAGAAAAGAATGCGGTTATCCTCGCGCATAACTATATGACGCCTGATATTTTTTACGGTGTCGGCGATATCACAGGCGACTCACTCAAGCTTGCACAGGTTGCCGCATCGAGCGATGCGGATATGATTATCCAGTGCGGCGTGCATTTCATGGCAGAGACTTCAAAGATTTTGTGTCCGGAAAAGAAAGTCATTATCCCCGATATGGATGCGGGATGCTCGCTCGCTGAATCGATAACCGCCGAGGATGTCCGTAAGCTCAAGGCCGATAATCCGGGCGTGCCCGTTGTGACCTATGTGAACACATCGGCCGAGGTGAAGGCCGAAAGCGATGTCTGCTGTACATCATCCAACGCCTTGAAGATAGTGAACGCGCTTGGCGCGCAAGGGCACGACACGGTGATCATGACCCCTGATATGTATCTGGCGCAGAATGTCGCCAATGAAAGCGATGTGAATGTCCTGTTCTGGGAAGGTAGCTGTATGGTGCATGAGCGCTTTACGGCCGAGGATGTCCGCCGCATGCGCCAACAGCATGGGCCGGATGTACAAGTACTCGCGCACCCCGAATGTCCGCCGGAAGTTATGGCCGAGGCTGATTTCAGCGGTTCTACATCACAAATTGATGACTACATTAAAGAGCAGCAGCCGCCAAAAGCGATCTTGCTAACCGAATGTTCAATGAGCGGTAACATCGCCGCGCAGAATCCGGAAGTGAAGCTGATGGGGACATGCCAGATGTGTCCGCATATGAAACGCATTTCCCTGCCGAAAATCCTGAAGGCGCTTCAGACCGAAGAGCCAGAAGTTCATGTTGATCCTGAAATTGCGGCACGTGCCAAAACGGCCGTCGATAAAATGTTGGAGCTGAGCTAAATGCTATCACCGATTATCATTGAAGATGCGGTCAAAGCCGCTTTAAAGGAAGATTTGGGTCATGGTTTTGATATTACCTCCAATGTCCTTATCCCCGCCGGCGCTAGTGCCACGGGTGTTTTAAGGGCGCGTGAAGACGGTGTTCTGGCCGGGTTGATTGTGGCTCTTTCGACATTCTCCCTGACCGATATCGAATTCGATATGACGGTAATGAGTGAAGACGGCGCACCGATCAAAAAAGGCGATGTGATCGCCGAAATCATCGGCCCCGCTCGTTCCTTGTTAACGGCGGAACGTGTAGCGCTTAACTTCCTGTCCCACATGAGCGGCGTTGCTAGCCTTACTGCCAAATATGTCGAACAGGTCAAAGACACCGGCACGGAGATTTGTGATACGCGAAAAACCCTGCCGGGTTTACGCCTGTTCCAGAAATACGCGGTCGAGATGGGCGGCGGTGCCAACCACCGTTTCGGTCTTGATGATGCGATATTGATTAAGGACAACCATATTGCAGTTGCGGGCGGCATTCACGAAGCGCTTAATCAGGCGCATATGCTTGCAGGTCACACCAAGAAGATCGAGATTGAAGTCGATACGATGGCGCAACTGGTCGATGTTTTAGAAAACGGCAAAGCCGATATCGTCATGCTCGATAATTTCGAAATAGAAGAGCTTGCGAAAGCGGTTGAGGTCGCCAAAGGCCATATCGTCACCGAAGCAAGTGGCGGTGTAACCCTAGAGACCGTGAAAGCCATTGCCGAAACGGGTGTCGATTATATCTCCGTAGGCGCCCTAACCCACAGTGTAAAAGCGCTCGATATCGGATTGGATATCGAAACATAAAAATAAGATTTATTAGGGTTCCCTTTAACATTTTGCGCGATAATTAAAAAATAGGGTCTTACAGGGGCTATTTACAGGGTTTTTCGTGCTTTCTAAAGTATATCAAATTGATAGTACTGTGCTTTTTTCGCTCGCGCTGTTGAGCGTGTTGGTGGTCTTTGCATTACCCGCACAGGCGCAAAACCGTGTCGATTCGCTGACAGAGACGAATGTCGCCGACTTCATCATCACGACCACCCATATCACGACAGACAATGACGGATTAGACTCCTCTAAGATCAGAGATTACCTGAACCGTCATATTGAAGACCGTGCACGTTTTAAAAGTACGTTGAAATATCACATTCCGGGTATGCCAGTTCAAAAAACGGTGATCTCGCTGAGCAAGGCTGAATTCATGACATCTGTAAATGAAGGCGCTGAGAAAATCGACGGGTACGAAACGATTGTCGAGATTGACGAGATTAAGATCGATTCAGGCGGCAAAAAAGCCTTCGTCAAAACCACCAATACAGAATATGCGGTTATGCCGGTCCCCACCGAGACTGGTGACATTGAAAACGTACCGATGGAAGGGATTTCGAACTGTAACCAGATATTATCATTGAACGGCGGCATCATTCAGATGTTCAGCGCGAGCTGCACCACCAACGTTATGTTTCTGGATAATTAACGCGAGCCTTACTGGCGCACAGCCATCAATTTCTTGATTTCAGCAATTGCTTTCGCAGGGTTTAGCCCCTTCGGACATGTGTTCGTACAGTTCATAATCGTATGGCAACGATAAAGACGGAACGGGTCCTCGAGCTGGTCCAAGCGTTCACCTGTTGCTTCGTCGCGGCTATCGGCGATCCAGCGATAGGCTTGCAAGAGAATTGCAGGACCAAGGAAGCGGTCGGCATTCCACCAATAAGACGGACAGGATGTCGAACAGCAGAAACATAGAATACATGCGGCAGGGCCGTTTCCGTCAGAGCCGTTCAACACGGTTGAGTCTTCTTCTGTTTGCAAGCGTTCACGGTTAGGCGCAGGCGTATCGGACTTCAGCCATGGCTCAATGGAAGTGTATTGTGCGTAGACATGGTTAAGGTCGGGCACCAAATCCTTCACAACCGGCATATGCGGCAATGGACGGACGGTGATATCACCTTTGAATTCGTCAATCGCTTGAGTACAGGCCAGAGTATTTGTGCCCTTTCCGTCGCCGATATTCATCGCGCAAGAACCGCAGATTCCCTCGCGGCATGAGCGGCGCAGCGTCAGCGTCGGATCGACATCATTCTTAATGTGAAGAAGCGCGTCCAGCACCATCGGGCCGCATTTATCAAGATCGATGACATATTCATCCATGCGCGGATTTTCATCATCATCGGGGCTCCAGCGATAAACCTTAAAGGTCTTTTTACGTGTCGCGCCATTGGCAGAGTCTACTCTCTTGCCTTTTTTAACTTTCGAATTTTGTGGAAGTGCGAATTCAGCCATAGTCTCCAACTCTCTTAACCGCTCTTAAAATAGTCGGTTACACCGTGATTGTGAAGACCAATAACACGGTTTTTATTAAGAAAATCAGTTATTACCGAATGTCATTTCGGG
>CAZLTT010000113.1:0-1577 GCA_964562515.1 uncultured Micavibrio sp. | reverse complement strand
ATATCAGATTTTTCAGCATGTCTTTTTTGGCGCATGTCATGGTTATGCAGACGCATCGCCTGAATACTTGTCCACGCCGCTTCGGGTTGGGGGAGGCCATGAGCTTTCTCAAACAGCGCGTCAATGCCAGCCAAAACAGGATCTGTGCTTTTAAAGCGCTCACGGGCGGTTTGCGCAAATTTGGGATCTTGATACGACATAAATTTCTCCGTCCTTATGCGTAGGGCCGAGAAGTTACGCCTATTTACATATTATGTCAAGTTTAATATACGCGCTCTTTTGGCGGTATCGCTTCGACTTCATTGGTCAAAGTGTTGAGAATAACAGGACGATAGTCGATTTTCGTCTTACCATTATCATCAACCCAGATAACCGTATGCTTCATCCATTTATCGTCATTACGATCCGGATAATCTTCGCGTGCATGCGCACCACGGGATTCCTCTCGGTTCGCCGCAGAATGCATAGAGGCAACAGCTTGTGTCAGCAGGTTGTCCAGCTCCAGCGTTTCAACCAGATCGGTGTTGAAGATCATAGAGCGGTCGCTGACATCAAGATCCTGCTTACCCTGGAAGACTTCGTCGATTTTCTTAACGCCCTCGTCCAGAACCTCGCCCGTACGGAATACGGCGGCGTGATCCTGCATGGTTTTTTGCATCTTCAAGCGTAATTCGGATGTTGGCGTTGTGCCCTTGGCATGACGGAAATGGTCAAGACGGGAAAGCGCCTTCGTACCGTCATCACCGTCGAATGGGCGATGTGAAGCACCGGGCTGAACAGTTTCAGCGGCGCGAATTGCCGCGGCACGACCGAACACGACCAAATCAAGCAGAGAGTTCGAACCGAGACGGTTGGCACCATGAACGGATACACACGCCGCTTCACCGATCGCCATCAGACCCGGTACAATCGCATTCGGGTCTTTCTTCGTCGGGTTGATCACTTCGCATTTGTAGTTTGTCTGCACGCCGCCCATATTGTAATGCACCGTCGGCAGCACCGGGATCGGCTCTTTCTCAACATCGACACCAGCAAAGATACGCGCAGACTCCGCGATACCCGGCAGGCGGGAGTGAATGACTTCAGGCTCGAGGTGCATCAGGTTCAGGTGAATATGGTCAGCACCTTCACCGACACCGCGACCTTCGCGGATTTCGATGGTCATAGAACGAGACACAACATCACGGGATGCGAGGTCTTTTGCAGACGGCGCATAACGCTCCATGAACCGCTCCCCTTCGGAATTTGTCAGGTAACCACCTTCACCACGCACACCTTCGGTAATCAAACAACCCGCGCCGTAAATACCGGTCGGGTGGAATTGTGTGAATTCCATATCCTGTAGCGGAATGCCCGCGCGAGCGACCATACCGTTACCATCACCCGTACAGGTGTGGGCGGAGGTACAAGAGAAGTAAGCGCGGCCATAACCACCAGTCGCCAAAATTGTCTGGTGTGCACGGAAACGGTGGATTTTACCATCATCGAGGTTCCAGGCCATAACGCCGAGACATTGACCGTCATCGCTCATGATCAGATCAATCGCGAAATACTCGATGAAAAACTCAGCTTTATGT
>CAZLTT010000112.1:0-5863 GCA_964562515.1 uncultured Micavibrio sp. | reverse complement strand
AACATCTTTATCTTCGTCGGTGCGGCGGTGCTTCTGGCCTATTGTTGGGCGGGGGGTATCCGTGCCTCTATCTGGACCGACGCAGTGCAGGCCGTAATGATTTTGCTCTCTCTTGTTGTTCTTGTGTGGGTGGCGATGGTCGAAATCGGCGGCTTTTCCGGTCTTTACCAAGCGCTGAAAGCTATAGACCCGTCACTTGTCGATCCGTATCAATTTAAGTTTCTACCTGTGTTTGTCGGCTGGGTATTCTTCGGTATTGGTGTTCTGGGGCAGCCGCAATTGATGGTCCGCCATATGGTCGCCCGCGACGATGATTGCCTGGTTAAGGCGCGCCGTATTTATCTGGGGTGGCGGTGGACGGTACTGTTGCTCGCAACCTTGGTCGGCTTCATTGCTCGTGTAATGATTCCCGAAGGCGATGGCGCATTTGATGCCGAATTATCCATTCCCGCTCTCTGGGCCGATCTTTTATCCCCGATTTTTGTTGGCTTCCTCGTCGCCGGATTATTCTCCGCCACGATGTCGACGGCAGATTCATTACTGCTCGCCGCATCTTCATCCATGACGCAGCATATCTTCCCCCAATTGCGCAATTCTTACGTCCTCGCGCGGCTCGGTACAGTCGTCGTGATTGTGTTGGTCGTCGCTATCGCGCTTCTGGCAAGCGATAACGTCCTGTCATTGGTCGTTTTGGCGTGGGGGTGGATGGCCGCAGCGGTCGCGCCATTGGTTGTCATAAACCTGTTTGGCGGCAAGCCCGGACAGCGTCTGTCGGTGTCGATGATGGCGGGTGGTTTCGGCGCAACGCTCTTTTGGCGCTACGGCTTGGAAATGAACGCACATTTGATGGATTTAGTCCCCGGAATGATGACAGGTTTTGCTATCTTCGGCGTCTCATATTTGCTAGAAAAATATATTAAACCTGAATCGCAAGAAACGTAAGAAAACCAAAGATTTTAGATGACTGATTCCACTGTATCCGAAGACGAACAATTCCCGACTATTTCTCTCGAAGAAGAGATGAAGCAAAGCTATCTCGATTACGCGATGAGCGTTATCGTATCACGTGCTTTGCCCGATGTCCGTGACGGTCTCAAACCCGTTCACCGCCGCATCCTCTATGCCATGCGCGAGGGCGGTTATTCTTCCGATAAACCATACAAAAAGTCTGCCCGTATCGTCGGGGATGTGATGGGTAAATATCACCCGCACGGTGACTCCGCGATTTATGACGCGATGGTCCGTATGGCGCAGGACTGGTCTTTACGCTTGCCGTTGATTGATGGACAAGGGAACTTCGGTTCTATGGACGGCGACGCCCCTGCGGCGATGCGTTACACCGAAGCCCGCTTGAACAAGGCTGCCGAAACGCTGCTCGAAGATATCGACAAGGAAACCGTCGATTTCCGTCCGAACTACGATGAAAGCTTGAACGAACCTGTCGTTCTGCCGTCACGTATTCCGAACCTGCTTGTAAATGGCGCTGGCGGTATTGCCGTGGGTATGGCAACCAATATTCCGCCGCATAACCTTGTCGAAGTCATCGATGCTTGTATGGCGATGATCGACAATCCTGAAATCACCACCGAAGAAATCGTTCAGATTATCCCCGGTCCTGACTTCCCGACAGGGGCGCAGATCATGGGCAAGAACGGTATCCACAAAGCCTATCACACAGGTAACGGCTCCGTTGTCATGCGCGCCAAAACCTCGGTTGAGGAAATCGGCAAACGTGAAGCGATTATCGTCCACGAAGTGCCGTATCAGGTGAATAAAGGTAAATTGCTCGAACGTCTGGGCGAAGTCGGCCGTGAGAAAATCGTCGAGGATATCTCCGAAATTCGTGATGAATCCGACCGTCAGGGTGTCCGCATCGTTATCGAGTTGAAAATGAACGCCAACGCCGAAGTCGTTCTGAACCAACTGTTCAAGCACACCGCGCTACAAACCAACTTTGCCTGCAACATGGTCGCGCTTCATAACGGCAAGCCGCAGATGATGTTGATTAAGGACATGATCAAGGCGTTCGTGAAATTCCGCGAAGAAGTGATTACCCGCCGTACAGTCTACGAACTCGGAAAAGCCCGTGACCGTGCGCACGTATTGGCTGGTCTCGCGGTTGCTGTTGCCAATATCGATGAAGTTATCGCGCTGATCCGTAATGCGCCAAACCCGACCGAAGCCAGAGAAGGTTTGCTTGCCAAGGCGTGGCCTGCGAAGGATGTCGCGCCGTTGATCGAACTGATCGATGACCCAGAGCATCCGCTGAACGATGACGGCACATACCAGATGTCGGAAGTCCAAGCCAAAGCCATCCTTGATCTCCGTCTCCACCGCCTGACAGGTCTGGAACGCGACAAGATTGCGGATGAATTGAAGGAAATTACCGACAAGATCGCCGAATATCTCGCTATTCTGGCCGACCGCGCCAAGCTTCTGGAGGTTCTCGTTGAAGAACTTCAGGAAGTGAAAGACAAATTCGGTACACCGCGCCGTACTGAACTGTGCGAAGCCGAATTCGAAATGGATATCGAAGACCTGATCCAACGCGAAGACATGGTTGTGACCATTACTGGTGGTGGATATGTGAAGCGTGTGCCGCTCGATACTTACCGCGCACAACGCCGCGGTGGTAAAGGCCGTAGCGGCATGAGCACAAAAGACGAGGATTTCGTATCCGATCTCTTTGTCGCCTCGACCCACACGCCGATCCTGTTCTTCACGAGCCGCGGTATCGTCCACCGTATGAAGGTGTACCAGTTACCGCTCGGTAACCCGACATCGAAGGGTAAGGCGCTTGTGAACCTTCTTCCGTTGGAAAAAGACGAAACCGTATCGGTGTATATGCGTCTGCCGGAAGATGAAGAGCGCTGGAACGAGCTAGATGTTATGTTCGCGACATCGCACGGCTCTGTCCGCCGTAACAAGCTTTCCGACTTCAAGAATATCCGTGCCAATGGCTTGATCGCCATGAAACTAGGCGATGATGAAAACCTCGTATCCGTCAAAATCTGTACGGAAGATGAAGACGTCATGCTCGCGACGAAGCTCGGTAAGGCGATCCGCTTCCCCGTCAATGATATCCGTGTCTTCTCGGGCCGTACATCGACCGGTGTGCGCGGTATCAAGATGAAGGAAAAGAGCGACGAGGTTATCTCCATGTCGATCCTCAAGCATATCGACATCACGCCTGACGAGCGTAACGCCTATCTGAAGGCCGCATCGCAAGTTGTCGGCAGTGACGACGAAGGCTTCGAGTATGAGGAAACAGACCTCGAGCTGTCTGAAGACCGCTTCCGTGAGCTGCTGTCTAAGGAACAAATCGTTCTAACGATCTCGAATAAAGGTTTCGGAAAGCGTACATCCGCCTACGAATACCGTGTATCGGGCCGTGGCGGGCAGGGCGTTGCCAATATGTCTCTGACCAAGAAAAACGGCGGAGAGGTTGTTGCAACCTTCCCGGTAACCGACAGCCACCAGATTATGCTCGTCACCGACCAAGGCAAGCTGATCCGTACGCCGGTTGAAAATATCCGCGTAACGGGCCGTAGCGCGCAAGGCGTGACCGTGTTTAAGGTCGCGGATGATGAGAATGTTGTCTCCGTTGCGTGGCTCATTCAGGAAGACGATGACGAAGACCTGCCTGAAGGAGAAGAGGGTGCAGAGGGCGAAGTAGAGGCCGCAGGCGCTTCCGAAGCTGCAGAAGACGCACCAGAATCATCACCTGCCGAAGAGCCTGAATCCGATCAAGATGACGCAGAATAACGGAAAATATCTGACCGGAGTCTATCCCGGTACGTTCGATCCGGTGACCAAGGGGCATCTGCACCTTATCCGCCGCGCCAGTAAAATGGTCGATCGTCTTGTCATTGGTGTTGCAAAAAACAGCCGTAAGGGTCCGCTTTTTTCTTACGAGGAGCGGATGCAGATGGTGCAAACCGATATCGACAATATGAAGGAGAAAGGCTGCGAGATCGAAGTACACGGTTTCGATACCTTGCTTGTTGATTTTGCCCGCGAGGAGAATGCTTCTTGTATTTTCAGAGGTTTGCGCGCCGTTTCTGATTTTGAATATGAATTCCAGTTGACGGGTATGAACGCCAAACTTGACCCGGATCTGGAGACTGTTTTCCTGATGGCTGCTGATAAATGGCAATTTGTCTCGGCCAGTTTTGTTAAGGAAATTAGCTCTTTAGGCGGCGATATCGAAGAATTTGTGACCCCTCAAGTCGCGGAGGCTCTTAAGGCTAAATACACTGAGTAAATTCAGTACTGAATTTCGGTGCAGAAAAGCTTGACCTTTACTCCTGAAATCCATATGTTGCTGCAAAATCTTGGGTTTCTCCCATGACATTAAGGATGATCGCGTAGCTCAGCTGGTAGAGCAACTGACTTTTAATCAGTAGGTCCAGGGTTCGAATCCCTGCGCGATCACCATTTATCAAAGGCCGGGCTTGTCCCGGCTTTTTTGATAAATAGAGGTTTGTGCATTCGAACCCGGTCGACGGCTAGCCCGAAGGGCGAAGACGCAGCAAGCGAAGCGCGGCAAATCCCTGCGCGATCACCATTTATCCCTTAAAATTTATCGTCCCCACGGTTTGATATTTCGGCGCGGAATATAATGTCCCGATTGATTGTTAAGCCGCTCATCCGCCATTTTCTCAAGCGCGGCAATGCGGTTTTCCGTGTTCGGGTGGGTGGCAAACAAATTGTCCATCTTGCGCATGTGGAGCGGGTTGATGATGAACATATGCGCCGTCGCGGGGTTTTGTTCAGCGACATAGTTGTTAATGGCCCGCGTACCTGACTGTAACCGCTTCAAAGCAGAAGCGAGGGCCAACGGGTCTCCGCAGATTTTCGCACCGTCACGGTCAGCTGAATATTCCCGCACGCGTGATATTGCCATCTGTACGAGAGAGGCGGCTAGCGGCGCAAGAAAGACGACGGCTAAGGTTCCGATTAAACCGGCCGGACGATCACGCCCTCCGCCAAAAAACATCGCAAAGTTCGCCAACATAGAGATCGCGCCGGCAATTGTAGCGGTAATCGTCATTGTGAGTGTGTCGCGGTTTTGAATATGTGCCAATTCATGGGCAATGACCCCGCGAAGCTCTTTGGCGTTTAACAGCTCCAGAATTCCAGTTGTCACAGCCACAGCGGCGTTTTTCGGGTTCCGGCCGGTGGCAAAGGCGTTGGGCTGCGGGTTTTGGATGATGCAGACCTTTGGCATTGGTAAATCGGCATTCTGCGCCAATTCTGCGGTCATATCATAAAGCGGTCCACGGTCGATTTCGCGCGCGCCATAGAGCTTGAGGATCATTTTGTCGGAAAACCAGTAACTGCCGGCATTTGTGACAACAGCTACCCCCAAAGCCGTCAGCATGCCGCTCTCACCGCCAATCATAAAGCCAATACCGCCAAAAAGAGCGGTCATCGCAGCTAAAAGCATGAACGTTTTCACTAAATTCATAGCCATTTTTTAACACATTTTTATGATTAAGCACCGATAATATTGAGGGTGTGGGGCAAATTGAATAAGTCTTTAATAAATCAAAAGGAATCGCTACTCTTAAGCTTGTAGAGCACCATTTATGTTTCTTAAAAACAAAAAGCAAAACGACCTCTATAAAGAGATCACGACATTGGCGCCAGAGCATGTTGTTAAGCATGAGCTGCTGTCCGTCGTGATAAAAAGCTTTAAGGACGGCGCGATTGCTGTTCCGCTCTATTGTATTTTCATCGGTGCCGTCATTCAAATGTGGACGCCCCTTGACTATATCCTGATCTGGGTAGGGATCATCAGCGGGCTTTCAATTTTGCAACGCATCTTCTGTAAGCAGTTTTTCGCGATGGAAAACCCGTC
>CAZLTT010000111.1:4841-5956 GCA_964562515.1 uncultured Micavibrio sp. | reverse complement strand
AAAGCCCGGACACAACCGTTGAAATCTTGCCCGGTGATTTTCGTGGCAACCAGAGCGATTGGGATACTGTCATTGATGCACGCCCTGATGTGTTTAACCACAATCTGGAGACTGTACCGCGCCTGTATCCGACTATTCGTCCCGGTGCGCGTTATTTCCGTTCCTTGCGCCTTTTGCAGCGTGTTAAGGAGCTTGATCCGCTGTCATTCACTAAATCCGGCCTAATGGTTGGTTTGGGCGAGAGTAAGGATGAGGTTGGGCAAGTTATGGATGATATGCGTGCCGCCGACATTGACTTCATTACGATCGGTCAATATTTACAACCTACGCCTAAGCATGCCCCCGTTATGCATTGGTGGACACCTGAAGAATTCGAACAGCTGACACGTATGGCGAAGGCCAAAGGATTCCTTATGGTTTCTGCAACGCCTCTGACGCGTTCCTCTCACCATGCTGGCGATGATTTTGCCAAATTGAAAGCGGCCCGCGAAGCTCAACTGGCCAAACAGGCCGCAGAATAAGACTTACAATTTATGCTGACGCATATTGAACAAAAACGTCTTCCTTACACACCGGAACAGATGTTCGATCTTGTTGCGAATGTCGATAAATACAAGGAATTTGCGCCTTGGTGTGTAGCCAGCCGTATAAATAAGCGGGAAAGTGACACCGTGTTTTATGCGGATCTGGTCGTCGGTTATAAGATGATCCGAGAGCGGTTTTCTTCTAAAGTTGTTACTGAGCGTCCATCCACGGATACTCCCGGCAAAATTTATATCGAGTATCTTCGCGGTCCGCTAAAGCATCTGAAAAATCATTGGGGGTTCAGCAGAGAACCGGATGGTTCATGTCTTGTTGACTTCTGTGTAGAATTTGAATTTAAAAACAAAGCATTACAGGGTCTTGCTAACCTATTTTTTCAAGAAGTTATTCGCCGTATGGTCGGTGCATTTGAGGACCGTGCTCGTGACATTTACGGTCCGCCTGAGCTTCAGGAATAGCTTTTCAGGCTCTCTAAAACGATAGTCAGCGCGTGTTTGGCTGCTTGATCCTGTACTTCGTGTCTTGAACCGTTAAAGCGTTCAGTTGATGTTGCAGCAGCCTTACCTTTTTCA
>CAZLTT010000111.1:0-4741 GCA_964562515.1 uncultured Micavibrio sp. | reverse complement strand
AGTTCTGAAGAACCGCTGAGGCGTGTTATTTCAGAGGCTATCAGGCCACCGGTACAAGACTCCGCTGTGACTAGCTTTTTGGATGCTTTTATGAGCTGTTCGGAAAGTGTTTTAACCAAGTCCTGCATACTTCAATCCTATGATGACCCAAGCAGCAAGTGCTCCGGCAACAATGTCATCGCCAATAACGCCCGGTGCGCCTTTGACGTTTTTATCGTAGTGAGAGACAGGCCACGGTTTAATCACATCAAAAAAGCGGAACAGGATAAAGGACAAGCCAATCATCGGCAGGTTTAATCCAAAAAATGCAAAGACGGGAATTAGCGCGATCCATTGTCCGATGACTTCATCAATGACAATCATTTTGCTGTCATGCGTTGAACTTGCTCTTTCGAATTCTGCTGTGGCCCAGTAGCCGAGCATGAGTACGGCCATCAGGTAAACCAGATATATTTGAATGCCGAACGCTGCGAATACTGCGATTGCAAAGGGAAGGGCGCCAATACTGCCCACGGTTCCGGGGGCTTTTGGTGACAGGCCACAACCGAACCAAACGGCAAGCCAAAAATAGAGCTTTTTGTAATTATGAAGTGTATCCGAAGCCATAGTTTCTCTCCTCACTATGCTTACATTGTTACTGTCACGCTCGCTTGGGCGGCTATCCCTTCTTTGCGACCTGTAAAACCGAGTTTTTCGGTCGTTGTTGCTTTGACGTTAACCCGTGCAAGGTTTAGGCCTGTAATCTTAGCAATTCTTTTTCGCATATCTGCGGTGTGTGGTCCAATTTTAGGCTGTTCGCAGATCAAAGTCAGGTCAATATTGTTAATATGACCGCCTTTTTCACTTGTAAGCTTTACGGCTTGTTCTAAAAACACGGCGCTATCCATGTTTTTGAACGTGTCGTCACTTGGTGGGAAATGTTGACCGATATCCCCTTCGGCTATCGCCCCGAGGATGGCGTCTGTAATGGCGTGTAACCCTACATCGGCATCGGAATGCCCTTTGAGCTTGTGGTCATGAGGGACGTCAATACCGCATAAACGCACAGGCCCTGAGGTTTCAGTGTCGAATGCGTGTACGTCAAAGCCTTGACCGATCAAGGTGTCTTTATCAGAAGATAGGATTTTGCGCGCCATCTCCATATCTTCTTCGCGGGTGATTTTAAAGTTCATGCGCGATCCTTCTACTATATGAATATCATGTCCTAAAGCCGCAACCATAGAGGTGTCGTCGGTCCAGTTTTGATTATCGCCTGATTGTTCGTGTGCGTCTTTCAGTAGGTCAAAACGGAAGGCTTGTGGTGTTTGCAGTGTATAAAGGGCTTTGCGGTCTTTGTACGTCTTTTCATATGTGTCGATAATTGTGTCTGAAACGGGTGTGCCTAGAGTTGCTGCTCCGTGTTCTTTGGCGGCTGTAACGACACGTTCAATCTCGTTTATGGTTACGAAGGGTCTTGCCGCATCGTGGATCAGTATAACGTCTTTAGAGTTAGCTTTAGAAAAATCAAGTAATCCATTCTTAACACTGTCTTTTCTTTCTTTTCCGCCTGCGATATGTGGGCCAACCTCAAGCTCTTTAACCGCGTCATGATACCAATCTGCATGTTGTGGGTCGATAATGACGCGAATTTCATCAAACTGGCCGGAATTGGCAAATATCTCGAGCGTGCGGGTCAGCAGCATTTTGCCGTGGATTTTTTGATATTGTTTAGGTGTTTCTCCACCCAAACGTGAACCGCTTCCTCCTGCCGCAATCAATGCGTAGATTTTAGGAGTGGTTTCTGTGCTCATCTTAATTTGACCTGCTTGCCCGTAAAACTTGCGGTTATCGGTGTTTATGTATATGTATAATGCACTTTTTACAACGTTAAAGCGCTAGGAAACTCGCGCGTAAGTATATCGAAGGTCAATTGACATTCATATGGCTGTTCAGCGAAATACCATACAATCCATGTTCTTTCCTAAAAACCGCAATGCCTCGTGGTTAGGAAAGCTGCGCCCTCTCAAAGGGGCGTTTGTTGCGCTTTTGGTGTTGGCATCGATTATTAGCGGTATCGCTACCTATGCCGCGCTGACGCAAACTGCGCCGTTCGGGAATGATGCGGATACGGTTATCTGGCTGCTTAATATCAATTTCGTACTCCTCTTGCTGATTGTCGGGATCGTCGTACGTCGTATTGTTGCCTTATGGAGCGGCCGGAAGCGTAAAATTGCGGGTTCGCATATGCATGTGCGGCTTGTTTATATTTTCAGCCTTCTTGCAGCTATCCCGGCGATTACAATGATGGTCTTTTCGGCGATCTTTTTCTATTTCGGCGTGCAAACATGGTTCAGTGATCGTGTGCAGACAGCGGTCGATGAGTCGCAAGCCGTTGCCGAGGCTTATCTGTCGGAACACACCCAGACCATTCGCGCAGACGTGTTGGCTATGGCTAATGATCTGAACCGCGAGGCAGGGCTTTTGTTTGTAAATGAGAATGCACTGGGGCAAGTCGTGCAAACACAATCATTCCTGCGGGATCTGTCCGAGGCTATCGTGTTTGATAAAGATGGCCGCATTATTGCGCGCTCGAACCTGACATTCTCTTTAGAATTCGAAGATATTCCGTTTTATGCGATGAATGCTGCCGAGGATGGCGAAGTTGTCGTTATGACCGGTGCGAACGAAGACCGTGTGCGCGCTTTGGTTAAGCTTGATAATTATCTGGATGCTTATTTGTTTGTCGGGCGGATGATTGATCCGCAGGTTCTGAGCCACCTGGCCGCGACGCGTCAAGCGACGCAGGACTACGCCAATCTGCAGGGGCGTTTGTCCGACTTGCAGGTTACATTAACGCTTATCTTCGTTGTGGTTGGTTTGCTGTTACTGTCCGGTGCTGTTTGGTTTGGTTTGCTGCTCGCACGTCAGCTTGTTAACCCGATCAGTACAATGATTACAACGGCCGACCGGGTGCGTGCAGGGGATTTATCCGCGCGTGTGCCGGAGCAAAAGACGTTGCAGGAGTTTGATTATCTGGCGCAGTCTTTTAACCGTATGACCCGCCGTATTCAGGAGCAGCAAAGCGAGTTGTTAGATGCTAACAGGCAGTTGGACCGTCGTCGTCATTTTACCGAAACGGTGCTGACGGGGGTGACTTCTGGTGTTATCGGTGTCGGTCAGGATGGAAAGATTACTGTCGTTAACACGTCTGCATCGGAGCTTCTGGGTAAAGGCAAAGACGAGATGATGGATGTGCCGCTTGATCAGCTCATCCCTGAATTGAAAGGCTTGTTACAGCAAGCTGCGCAGAAGCCGAACAGTATTACGCAAGGCGAGCTGCCTTTGGAGCGGGAAGATAACGCGCGGCGCGTATTCTTGTTCCGTATTACAAACGAGCAGATAGGGGATGAGGAAACGGGCACAATCGTCACTTTTGACGATATTACCGCGCTTCAATCCGCACAGAGAAAGGCCGCGTGGGCAGATGTTGCACGTCGCATCGCGCATGAGATCAAGAACCCGCTAACACCAATTCAGCTTTCTGCCGAGCGATTACAGCGCAAGTACTTTAAAGAGATCAAAGACGACCCTGAAACATTTGCGCAGTGTATTGCGACGATCATCCGTCATGTTGAAGATATCGGCCATATGGTGAATGAGTTTTCTTCGTTTGCACGCATGCCCGAGCCAAAGTTCAAGCTTGAGGATGTGAATGCGCATATAGGCGATACATTGTCGCTTTATAAGCAGGCGCATCCGCGGACAGGCTTCATGCTAAATGGGTTTGATGACGCGACATATTTCGCAAAAATCGATCAGCAGCTTATCCGCCAAGCGCTCAACAATTTGCTGCAGAACGCCATTGATTCCATGGATATACACAATGAAAGCAATGCGGATGATGCTAAGAAACCGCAAATTTCTATTGTTCTGGGGCAGCATAAAGACGATCTGTTTATTGCGATCAGCGATAACGGCCCTGGCTTTCCCAAAGACAAAGACGTTTCCAGTTTGCTTGAGCCTTATGTGACACATAAGGAAAAGGGTACGGGACTAGGGCTTGCCATCGTTAAGAAGATCATGGACGATCATAAAGGCGAGCTGACGCTCGGTGCTCCAGAATGGCTGAAAAAGACAACCGATTGGGCGTCGTTAGGTGGGGCAACGGCCGTAATTACATTACCGTTGGAAAAAACAGTCTATCCTGAAGCCAAGAAATCGGCTTAAATACGCGTATAACCTCAAAGATTTCTATGATTAAAGACATACTCATTGTTGATGACGAAACCGATATTCGCACCTTGATCAGAGGCATATTGGAAGATGAAGGCTATACCGTTCGCGAGAGTAGTACGGCCAAAGAAGCTTTAGCGAGCATCGAAGAACAGGTTCCTGCGTTGATCGTGCAAGATATCTGGTTACAGGACAGCCATATGGACGGTCTGGAAATTTTGCAGGACGTAAAGAAACGTCACCCGTCATTGCCGTTTGTCATGATCTCCGGTCACGGAACGATCGAAACAGCCGTTTCCGCGATTAAGGACGGTGCATATGATTTCATCGAGAAGCCGTTTAAATCTGATCGTCTGTTGATGATGGTTGCACGTGCGCTTGAGAATGCGTCTTTGCTCCGCGAAAATGCGGCGCTGAAAAAGCAAAATTTAAGCTTTGAAGACGACCTTATCGGACAGTCTTCGGATATTCTGAATATCAAACAAATACTTGAGAAAGCAGCACCGACCAATAGCCGCATCCTGATACA
>CAZLTT010000110.1:0-6038 GCA_964562515.1 uncultured Micavibrio sp. | reverse complement strand
AAGAATGTTCACAGTTACAGTGGCTGTCTCGACGCCGGCGGCGAACACCAAAGGTTCGTTAAGAAGGAACTCGTAGTCGCCATTGTTTGCGCTACCACGGTCGACGGTCGTGCTGACGTAGACCGTTTCTGAGGAAGACGTATCCGGTCGGGTAATCGTGAACTCAATAACCATCGTGCCTTCGTCAACGGCCTGTGAAACAGGAGATATCATGTAGCTGCCAGGCGCAGACTGCACGGACAGAGTTGTGTCAAAACCAGCGCTGCCAGGATCGAACTTAAAGGCGACTTCATCTCCGGGGTTTAGTCCGCTGAGAAGAGCTGCCGTCGTCCAGTTCGCGCCATTGAAAGTCCCATCGAGATCAACCTCCACCAAAACGCGATCTATGTAAGAAGACTGTCGAACCCTTACGAAATCGGAGGCATCGCCGCCTTGAGCTGCCAGCGCATCCCCGACCACTGCAGACAGATCAATGTAATCTCCCTCGTTGGCATCAAAATTCCCGGAGTTGCCTTGGTTGTAGTCCACAATCTCATCAAGATTTGCTGGCAGTATTTTGGGCTCCAACGCTCCTACAGCTGGAATATCATCAATCTCGTAACTGAACGCGTCTGCACCCGAACCACCAATGAGAACGTCAGCTTCGCTGCCACCAAAGATCGCGGCGCCACCGCCGCCAATGAGAAAATCGTCTCCAGCACCACCGTGGATAACGTCCCGTCCCAACAGGCCTTGAAGTATATCATTTTCACTTCCGCCGGAAATAAGATCACCGTTCAGACCACCCACGATCTCATCGTTACCCGTCAAACCCAAAAGAAAAAGGCCAGTTCCAGTATCGATTATGTCATCGCGCAATAGGGAGTTGAGCGCATTGTCACCAGTATCATTGTCGGCGCCAAACACGGACGACCCTACAAAAGACCCAAAGATATTGATCGTCGATGAATCAATATCGGGCGTTCGAGAATAGTCGCTCACGCCCAAGACGACACTTCGATTTCCTAGCAAGTCAAATAACGGGTCATTTATAACAGCTTCTGTATTTGCCCAATACAGACCAGCGTTATGCTGTGCCCCGAACCCATGCAGAAAGAATTTCTCATCAAGAAACTCTAGTCCGTCGGAGTCAATCTTTAGGCCAAAATAATTGACATCTCCATTGTCGATATTTGGAACACTTGCCGCGATCTCCAAATCAAAGTGGAGATTTTCTTGTAATGCGGAATTTGGCGTCAAGTTCGGGTCGGTGGTGGTCCCATCGTCAAAAAAAACGCGATCTGCCGAATGTGCGATCCCGACATAATAGTCAGGTGTCAGTAGACCTGTGATGACCCCCTCACCATCCGTATTATGAAACCGTCCATCGAGTTCGAGTGCATCCTCCGCGGCAACAAAATTTGGATCGGGCAAGAATGGATCCACGCCAGCTGATGCGAACGACACAACAGACAGATCGGAAACTTCCTCGAAACGCTGAGCGTCTGCGAGAACGAACACGTCTGCGATAGTTCCTCCAAGGCTATGACCTGTAAATACGAACTTCGAGATATCGTTTGTAACAATGTAGCTGTACGCGGCGTCAATCAAAGGAAGAAGCGATTTATAATAAGCGGTTAGGCCCGAAGCTGTGTACGTCTGCCCTTCGGCAAATGCGTCGGCGCCGTCAGACCCTCGTACCGCCAAGACAAGCGCAGTTTGACCATTGATTGTTGATTCTGCTAGAAGCGCTTCGCTCAGATTATTCTCCGACCACAGTTCGATGTTGTTGCCCGAACTTGGGCTGGACAAGAAAAGTCCGCCTGGCGTGAAGCTGCCTAAGTTTCCGCCATCAAAAAACGTCCCACCCAATTCAGCGTCTGTAAGAACCGACCACGTCTGACTCGAAAGTCCCTCTATGTATCCCCGGTAGTCATCGTCATATTCATAAGGATCTTGATCAAGGTTTTCGTACGGATTTTCGCGAAATTCTTCTGGAATATTTGATCCACCATAGACAGCGCGTGAGAGAAACATTGCCGCGAGTGTCTCTGCGCCATAGGGACTCTGGCTAGCCACGCCACTATCCACCACAGCAGTGAACACTTCCGTACTACTCGTTAAAGCATCACCTACGGCCAACTCTCCAGAGGGATCGCTGGCATCAACAAAATCGATGAGCCCGAGCAGCGCTCCCCCGTCATCCCGCCCTTCAGCAATTTGGAAGTTTGGAAACTCATCTCCGGCCCCATTTGTGTAAGCCCCGAGAGTGTTTCCAATGTTCAGATGCAGATGCGTGCCATCTCGAAACCCAGTGTTACCAACCAAGCCGATGACTTGTCCCGCCGAAACTGTATCGCCAACTTCAAGCGGGACCGAATTCTGAGCAAGATGCAGGTAGCTCGCGTAAAACACCTGACCGTCCACAATATGTTCGATGGTCACAACATTGCCGAGCGCGCCTGCGGGACCAAGCGAAAGGTCACGCACTGAGCCGTCACCGCCAAAGCTGCCGCTTACTGGATCGCCGTCCGGCACGCTCTCTTCGACGAAGACGACAGTTCCATCAGCAATGGCAAGAACTTCTTCGCCAAGCAAACTCCCAGACGTCGCGGCGAAGTCCCACCCGTAATACAAGTCGCCATCGTGACTGAACTCGCCCCCTGGCGCCTGGGTAACAAGCAACTCCAAATTGCGACGGAGCGGCGTAAACAGCGTAATCTGCGTTTCAATCGGCATTGGCACCTACTCTACTCAATAAAACAATTTACTAAAAACACTCTGAGACCGGTGCTCATAAATCTACTCAAAGTTCATTGTATTGCGAGTCCTTTGTGCAAAATTCCACCTTTGAAATTAAAGCAAGCAAAGATTCAGGCTCAGAAATCTACAGGGCAAGTTTTTTGCCTGCGCGCACTGGTAGGCTTTGCACCGTATTCACAGTACGCACTCGCAGGATAATTCAATGCAAACGAATGTGCGCCCAAAGATGGTAACAGACGGCTCAACTAACCTGCTCGTCCGCACTGCTGACTTTTTGGGTGCGCGAAAGAGCACACCCACCCCAATCTGCAAACACAGACTGAAAAGTAATTGACTGCCCCCAATCCCGATCATGCTTTTTTGAGCAGGCGGTTCTCAAGCGTCCGCTCGGCAACCACCTCCTTTAGTGCGGCAGACTCCGACCGCAGCTCTTTGACCTCAGGTCATGTTGCCTGACGCGCTGTATCACCCGCCAAGCGGTGCTTCTCAGCTTCGAGAAATTCCTTCGACCAGCTGTAGTACAGGCTTTCGGCGATCCCTTCGCGGCGGCACAGCGCGGCAATGCTTTCCTCACCGCGCAATCCCGCCGGAACCACCCTGATCTTCTCTTCGGCCGAGTAATGTTTGCGGGTCTTGCATTTGATGCCCCTGACCAACTTGTTAGCGGCGTCCTTCGATGTTCCGGATTTCTGGTTCATCGAAGCCACTATGGAGCGAAGGTGAACAAGAAATCCTCCGTTGCTAGAACCCATAAATCAGTCTGGTAGGTGCTGACGTCAGACAGTCTACCAGATGCTGAATGGCTATTGGTGGATCGGGGCTAAGATGCTGATTGGTTATGAGAAACCTTGGCAAACAGAGGTGCAAAGCCCTGTATCCCGGGTTGCAAATCCGGCTATAACTGTCGCATCTACCATGGTTGCACCCGATTCTGGAAAGCAGCCAGATGCCTTGCAATCGCCTAAATTGTGATCAATACTTTTTACAATTTTATGTTGTAATCGTTTACCTGTGAGGCAAGTGAAGTGTTTATTCGGGACCTTATTCTTGATGCGTATGCCTCTCCTTCGGAACAAATTGAATCTATTGTCGCGGCACAGCTAGAAAACCTTAGCGGCATTGAAGTAAGCCAAAACGCTTTTTACTCGCTGCTTGGCCGCTTTTTTGATTCCGAACTCTTTCAACCATACGATGTTTATGGCGCATTGATGTCCGTAGCCACAATCGAGCAGCTCGATAGTAGGCTGGGAGCGCTGAGTAGCCAAAGCGCTGTGATCTCAGAGGCTTTGTTAGAAGTGTCAGAGGCGGATCAAGCATGGTTTCTTGGACAACTCCAATTAATCTCTGACGACTATGCGAATGCCGTGGGTGATTTGCCAGGATTTGGCTTAGATGAATGGGCTGAGGGTGCTGCAGGATTTGCAGGTTCTTTAATCGGGAACACCGCTGACCTAGTTTTTCAGTCGATTGAGACCATTGGTAGCCTTGCGGGCAAAATTGACGCCACGATTTCTATTGCAGACACACTTATATTCAACATCGATACAGCCATTGACTTCACGAGCACTGTAGCACAACGGACTGTTTCGTTTGGTAATACTATTTTTGATGCAACCGAACAGCTACTTTTCTCTTTGGCGGACGGAGTCGACCGGGCAGATTTTGAAGATGTTGGAATAGCCTTCATGACTTCGGTCTTAGACCAGTGGAGGGATCTAACAGATTTAGAGGCAAGCGAACTGCTACAATTCTTCGGTGATGCATACGACAAATTAAATGACGTTGTTGATGCTTCCACCCTCGAGCCGTTCATCATGGATCTGCAACGTGGATATACTCAGGCCAAACTTGCTGGACTGACAGACGATGAAATCTTTGGTGCTTTGTCCGGTATCGACACTGACTTCTTTACCAACAACGCAACGCTAGGCATTTCAGATGCGATTTCAGTATTCTTCGCGTTCGTAGACATCTTTGCCATGGGGCAGGAGATAAAAGCCCTTGACGTTTACGCGAGTTCAGATGGAAGCGGACAAGACTACGGAGGGCGTCAAATTGCCGACCTGACAAGGGAAATACGGGTCCAAGACCTTCTCGGGAAGGTAGTGGATGACGTCCTGCCCGTACTCATTGATATGAGCGGGGCCGTACTTTCGCCTACTCTCACCTCACAACTTCAAGCCGCAGCAGGCGCCATAGACGTGTTCACAGAGGCGCGGACCGTAAGCAAAGTCTCTGAACTTTCGATAATCTTCGATCAACTCGAGATCGTGTTCGATGCTGCGACAGCCTCCTATGATCAACTCGCCGTAGTTTATCGAAATGCTCTGGCGAGGCTACCGGAAGGCTGGGGAGAAGACCTGCTGCTTGTTGTCGACGGCGGAGAACTGGGTGGTGTGCTTCAAGGAACTGATTATGCCGAACAGCTTACCGGTTCAGATGCTGTTGACCGAATTTTAGGTGAAGGTGGCAATGACACCATCAACGCAAACGGAGGTGGTGATAGCGTCTTTGCGGGTGATGGCGATGATACCGTCTATGGGGGCGATGGCCGCGACCTATTGAAAGGAGAGATTGGCTCTGACTCTCTGTACGGAGAAGCGAATGGTGATCGCATCTTCGGCGATCAAGGTGACGATTTTCTTTATGGAGGCGCAGGAGCAGATGAGCTTCATGGCGGCTCCGGCTCGGACACATTTGTCTTTGGTTTGGAAGACCTGTTTGTTGGCATTGGTCCCCTCCAATTGGATCAGATTTTTGACTACAACCAAGGCGACCTAGCGGGCGATTATTCCAGTGCTGAGGGAGATCGGATTGATATCTCCACTCTTGTTGGTGACGCATATGCAAACGGAGAACGCTCAGAAGACTTGTGGCGGCTTGTTGCCGAGAACTTTGGAGGTTCAACCCGTCTGCGGCTTGAGGTGGATCAGGATGGCCTTGGCAATGCGCATGACTGGATTGCGATTGCCTATATTAATGGCCTGGCATCGGGGGCCGGAATAACAGTCACGCCGGTCTCTGGCGTAGCAGTTCCCCCAGACGTCACGCCAACGCCTGCTCCCAGTGCGCCCGGCAGCTACGAAATTAGCCCTGTTGCGCAGGCAGTTGAAGAGGGCAACACGTCTATTCAATTTGAAATATCGAGACCTGATGATACTCTCCGTGAAACGGTCTACGTTAGTACAACTGTCAATAGAGGGAGTGCAAACTCAGGCGATTATTTACCTATCCTAAATGAACCACTAATCTTTGAACCAGGGGTCTCAACACTTACCGTCGATGTGTTCATCGCA
>CAZLTT010000109.1:0-6078 GCA_964562515.1 uncultured Micavibrio sp. | reverse complement strand
TGAGGCCAATGCCCGAGTTTAATCAGTTCCTCGAGCAGCCCGATGCCGAAGAGTATGGTTTGTTGTTCTTATCCAATGTTGAATCGAATGTATTCATTCAGTACCCGTTCCATATTGCTGCTATGGAGGCTATGGAGGAGTGTTGGGTGATTACGCGCGGTACGCTAGAGGCTTTAGGCCAGATGGTTACCGGTACACGCAGCGCAACCGAGCTTGGCGGTGTTATCCGTATTGGCGCTTTAGCGGGCGATATGGCACAGCGCGGGATGATTGCGCTGATTATGTTTGCCGCGTTGCTATCAATTAACCTTGGCTTGATTAATTTGTTCCCGATTCCGATGTTGGATGGTGGTCATTTGATGTTCTATGCTTTTGAAGCAGCCATCGGAAAACCAGTCCCAGAGCAAATTCAGGAGTATGCTTTCCGTGTTGGTTTTGCATTCCTGATCGGGGTTATGGTCTTTACCAATCTGAACGATATCATACAACTTCTGACCTAATACGGGCGTGTTGCGGCTTAAACCCATGACATCACTCGTGTTTCATCTGGATTTATTATAGAGAATCTGGATAATGGAAGTGTTGTATTTCTCTTTTTGACCCATTACAACGTGTCTTGAGGGTCAATCACCCAAATTGAACTGACGGTGAAATTTATGCATATTTTTCGTACTGCACTTATCGGCCTTGCGCTGACTGGCTTTGTTACTGGCTTGTCTACACATGCGCAGGCTCAAAATCGAACAGAAATCCGTGAAATCAAAATTCAGGGATCAGAGCGGATCGAACCCGCAACTATTCAATCCTATATGGATTTGAATGTTGGTGACCCGATGACGCCTGAAACATTGGATGCGGCTTTGAAAAGTCTGTTTTCTACAGGTTTGTTTGCGGATGTGACCTTAACACAGCAGAGCAGTACGCTGTTGGTTGAGGTGATGGAAAATCCCGTGATCAATCAGATTGCTTTTGAAGGTAACCAGAAGATTGATGATCAGACGTTGTTAGCTGAAATTCAATTGCGTTCCCGTCAGGTGTTTACCCGTACTCGCGTGCAGTCTGATGTGTCTCGTCTTTACCAGGTTTACCGTCGTAACGGACGTTTTTCAGTTTCAATCGAGCCGAAAGTGATCAAGCTCGATCAGAATCGTGTGAATCTTGTTTTCGAAGTTGAAGAGGGCGACATTACCAAGGTTGAGTCCATTCGCTTTGTTGGTAATAAAAAATACAGTGACAGCAAGCTTCGTAGCGAGATCACAACGAAAGAGGCCGAGTGGTATCGCTTCCTGACGACCTCTGACCGTTATGATCCCGATCGTTTGAATTTTGACCAGGAATTGTTGCGTCGTTTCTATCTTTCCCAAGGGTATGCGGATTTCCAAATCCTTTCCGCAATTGCCGAGCTTGCCGAAGAAAAAGACCGTTTCTTTATCACGATGACTTTGGAAGAGGGGCAAAGATATAAAGTTGGTGAAGTTAAGATTAATTCCCAGCTGCGTAATTTTGATGCGTCTGTACTTCGTGACAAGGTGAATATCCAATCAGGTGATTGGTATAATGCAGACTTGGTGCAGGAGAGTGTCACCAACTTAACTGAGGCGTTAGGTGATCTTCAGTATGCGTTTGTTGATATTCGTCCGTCGACACAGAGAAACCGTGAAGAGCAAACAGTTGATATCAGCTTCAATGTCGGTGAGTCGCCACGTGTATTCGTTGAGCGCATCAATGTAAATGGTAATGTTAGAACGCTTGATAAGGTTGTCCGTCGTGAGTTTGAACTGGTTGAAGGCGACCCGTTCAACAGAACGAAGCTTGCTAAGTCTGAGACAAATCTTCGTAACCTGGACTTCTTTGAGGGTGTAGTCATTGATACGCGTCCGGGATCTGCGCCTGATAAGACCCAAATTGATGTCGATGTCAGTGAAAAGTCGACTGGTGAACTGTCCGTTGGTGCCGGTTTCTCGACTAGTGACGGTCCGTTGGCTGACTTCCGTATTCGGGAACGTAACTTCCTCGGTAAGGGGCAAGACTTGTCATTGTCTACCGTTATCGCGGGTGAGCGCTCCGAGTTTGATTTGCGATTTACCGAGCCATATTTCATGGGCCGTGACGTTTCGGCCGGTTTCGATGCATTCCTTATTACGCGGGACTTTCAGGAAGAAAGCTCGTTTGACCAAAAACGTGTCGGTGGTGCGCTTCGAATGGGTTACCCGTTATCTGAACGTTGGAGACAAACACTTCGTTACCGCTATGAGCAGAATGAAATTACGGACGTTGATAGTAACGCTTCTACGTTTATTCAGCTGCAGGAAGGTAAGCGAAATACCTCTGCTATCTCTCAGCGTCTGACATATGACAATCGTGATAGTGTTATTGAGCCGACATCCGGTTTGCTCTACTGGCTTGATACTGAAGTTGCCGGTTTGGGCGGCGATGCCAGATATCTCTCCGGTAAGACAGGGGCTTCTTATTATCATCCGGTCTTCGATAAAGTTATCTTGAACGTGCTTGGTGAAACCGGTGTTATTGGCGGTTTAGGTGAGGATGTGAAGATTAATGAGCGTTTCTTCCTCGGTGGTAACAGCCTTCGCGGCTTTGATGATGCCGGTGTTGGTCCTCGTGACTCAGCTACTGACGATGCGTTGGGTGGTGAGATTTTCTACCGTGGTACGCTTGAAGCTTCTTTCCCGTTAGGTTTGCCTGAAGAATATGGCATCAAAGGGCATACATTTGCAGATGCTGGTTCATTGTTCGAACTGGATGATGTCGGTGCGACAATTCAGGATGAATCGAGCATTCGTGTAGGTGCCGGTTTCGGTCTTTCATGGAAATCTCCGTTTGGTCCAATCCGCGCAGACTTTGCTGTTCCTGTCGTGGATGAAGACTTCGACGAAGAAAGAAACTTCAATTTTAATTTTGGTACGCGCTTTTAATCTGCTACGCATAAAGGCGGAAATTAAAGCGTTTATCCATGAAGAGATTACTTACACTCACAGTCTGTGTATTGATGATGATTGCTTCCCCTGCTCAGGCGGAAGGAACATCGATTGGTGTTGTTGATGTTATTTACATCATGAGCAATGCTAAGGCTGCTAATCATGTAGAAGAGCAGAGAAATTCACTGCGTGAAAAATTCCTGGCTGAAATTGCGGAGGCCGAAAAAAAGCTCCGTGATCAGGAAAAGTCTCTTATTGAGGAGCGCGGGAAAGTCAGCAAAGAAGAGTATATTGAGAAGCGCAAAGCTTACGAAGAGCAGCTCTTGAAAACCCGCAGATATGCCCAAACAAAAAAGCGGGCCATAGAAGCGGCAGCAAATACCGCAATGAATCAGGTGCGTGCGAAGCTCTATGAAGTTGTGGAGCAGATTTCTAAAGAGCGCCAATATGACCTTGTCATTTCAAACAAAAACGTTATTTCAGGTGCTAAATCACTAGATATTACGGCAGAAGCTTTGGAGCGCATTGATGCTTCGATAGCAAAAATTCCCCTCAAGGTAGAAGCAGGCGAGTAATGGCAGATCCTCAGTTTTTTCAAAAATCCCAGAGTTTTTCTCTGAGTGAGCTTGCTGAAATAGCAGGGGGACAGCTAGCGGAAGGCGCTGATGCAGGATATGAGATCAGTGATGTTGCTGCTCTCGATAAGGCCGATAACTCTCAGATAAGCTTTCTGGATAATGTGAAATATAAAGAACAGTTTGTTCATACGCAGGCAGGCGCTTGTATTGTTCACCCTGACCTCGCGGAAATCGCGCCAAAGACTGTGCAGCTTATACTGAGCAAGCATCCTTATAAGTCTTATGCCAAGGTGGCACAGGCTTTTTATCCTGATAACAAGCCTGAAAGTAACGTCTCCGAGCAGGCGTTTGTTCATGAGGGGGCAAAGATCGGCGAGGGCTGCACAATTGAAGCCGGTGCGCATATTGCTGACGGTGCTGTTATCGGCGATGAAAGCTGGATTGAGGCGGGCGCATATATCGGCCAGTCAGTACAGGTTGGCCAAAGATGCCGCGTTGGTGTGAACGCCACAATTTCACATGCGCATATCGGCGATTATTCACGCATATATACAGGTGCGCGTATCGGGCAAGACGGTTTCGGCTTTGCAATTGATCCAACGGGGCATGTAAAAGTCCCGCAGCTTGGGCGCGTAATTATCGAAGATCATGTTGAAATTGGTGCCAATACTACAATTGATCGTGGGGCCGGGCCCGATACAGTTATAGGGCAGGGCACATGGATCGATAATCTTGTTCAGATAGGTCACAATGTAAGAATAGGACGCGGCTGCGTTATAGTCTCTCAGGTCGGTATTTCCGGAAGCACCGTGATCGAGGATTTTGTTGCCATCGGTGGTCAAGCAGGGTTAGCGGGGCATCTACATGTCGGTCAAGGTGTTCGTATTGCCGCCCAATCTGGCATTATGCGCGATATTGAACCGGGGCAGGAAGTTATGGGTTACCCCGCTGTGCCGATAAAACAATTCATGAAACAGGTCGCGATGCTAAAACGCCTTATCAAAAAAGGATAATGGTTGATTTTTTTTAGCGGTTCGGGCAGAAAATACATCATAAAGATAAGGGCTTAAGGCATATGAGCACAGAGATCGATGTTAATCGTATAATGAAAATGATACCGCACAGGTATCCTATTTTGCTTGTCGACCGCATTCTGGAGTTAACTCCGGGTGAAAGCGCCGTTGCCTTGAAGAATGTAACGGTGAACGAGCCGCATTTTATGGGCCATTTCCCGGGGTTTCCTGTAATGCCTGGTGTTCTTATTATTGAAGCTATGGCACAGACAGCAGCTCTCGTTGTTGTTGAGACACTGGGTGAGCAGGCCGAGGGCAAGGTTGTTTATTTCATGACGATTGATAACGCCCGTTTCCGTAAGCCGGTTGTTCCGGGTGATTCCCTGCATATCCATGTCGAAAAGGTAAAAGCACGTGGTCCTGTCTGGAAGTTCAAAGGTGTTGCCAAGGTTGGTGATACTGTTTGTGCTGAGGCTGTTTACAGCGCGATGATTACCGATACAGCCACTGACGCTGCTTAATTCCATCTTGTAACGCTTTGCAACAAAGCTTGATTTGCTGCGTTGCGTAAGTTTTTCCATACTTACACAAATAAACTGATTGCCATGCCCGAGAACAATATACACCCAACCGCTATAATTGACCCCGCAGCCACGATTGGTGACAACGTGTCTATCGGTCCTTACTGTACTGTCGGCCCCAACGTGGTTCTGGGTAACGACATAACGCTAAAGTCACATGTGGTGGTTGATGGCCATACCACAATTGGTGAAGGTACTGTGGTGTTTCCATTTGTATCGTTAGGGACAGATCCGCAGGATCTGAAATATCGGGGCGAGCCGACCAAGCTGACGATCGGTAAGAATAACAAAATTCGCGAATATACGACTATGAACCCGGGCACGACGGATGACCGTGGTGAAACTTCGGTTGGTGATAATTGCCTGTTCATGATGAGCACACATGTCGCACATGATTGTGTCGTCGGTGATAATGTAATCATGGCGAATAACGCGACATTGGGTGGGCACGTTCATGTGGGCGATTTCGCTATTATTGGCGGCTTGGCGGCCGTGCATCAATTTATCCGTATTGGTGAACATGCGATCATTGGCGGTATGTCTGGCGTGGAGAATGACGTTATACCGTTCGGCCGCGTTAAGGGCGAAAGAGCGTTCTTGCATGGTTTGAACCTTATTGGCTTAGAGCGTCGCGGATTTGAAAAGGACGAAGTTCGGAAATTACAGCGTGCTTTTAACCAGCTGTTTGGCGATGAGGGTACGATGGACCAACGCATCGAAAGTGTAGCGCAAGATTTTGATGACGATGAAACGATTATGGCTATAATTGAATTTGCAAAAGCTAAGACCAAGTTTCCTTTATGCCAACCACCGCGCAAAAACAGCTAACCCCCCAGATTAATAAGCTCGGCATTCTCGCCGGAGCCGGAAATATTCCACAAACACTGATCCGTTATTGTAAGGACCAAGCGATTGAGACTTATGTTGTTGGTTTTGAAGGCCAGTGCGACCTGAACGGTGATTCTGCCGA
>CAZLTT010000108.1:0-6107 GCA_964562515.1 uncultured Micavibrio sp. | reverse complement strand
CCGCCATAAATTTCATCATCGCCAGTGCCGCCATCAATCACGTCATCACTGTTCGTTGGTGTTCCGGCTGTACCCGGCACAGACGCGTTAGCGAAGTTCGACAATGTGACAAAACCGCCACCTGTGTCCGGACCGGATATTTCCGCGTCCAGAACCTGTCCGCCACCATTTTCAAAATATGTGATTTCGATGAGATATGTTCCGGGTGCCAGAGCCTGTCCGGCGCTCGTAACGGTAGCAGGTCCATGAAGACCGTCATTGCTGACAATTTCTACGCCGTCAATAAACAGCTCACTTCCGTCATCGGAATTCGTACGGAATGTATATGTTCCGCCCGTCACGATGGTAAGCTCGGCGCTAAATTTCAACGCGAATTCGTCCCCTGCATCAATTACGCCGGGATCAAAGTTTGACGTTGTGCCCGTCGATGTCGGGGTATTGCTGTTGTCGCGATTCCCATTAACAGTAAAGCCCGCATCAGCCAATGAAGCCAGTGCGGCATTGAAATCATAATATTCAAAACTCCACCCCTGAACGGCCGCCCCGCCGCCAAGCATGTCGCCGTAAATCGTATCGTTACCTGCGCCGCCATCGATGACATCATCACCCGCTGCGCCTTGAATTTCATCTGCACCGGTACCGCCGTCAATCGTGTCAGCGCCCGAGCCTGCGGTAATGGTATCTGCAAAATTACCGCCCGTCAGATCAAAGTCTTCGGTTTGCGCGCTGAGGTCTATTGTAACTCCGGCCGTTGCGGAAGCTGCTGTAATAAATTCCGTATTTGAAATCAGGCTGTCGTCATTCGCACCGAACGTATTGAGCGTGGAAGACGTCGTGGTAATTCCGAGGCTATCCGAAGCACCCCCGCCCAGATTAATCGTACCGTTACCAAAGATGATGGCATCGAGTTGAGACCCCGTCATTACAGTTGTATCGTTTCCGCCTGTACCAACAAGGAAACCGTCTTCGGCATTGTTCACTGTCGGTGTTCCGCTCCCCGAAATATCACCGCTAGCCAGCACATTGATTGTATCCGTTCCAATGCCTGTATCTATGGTCGTAAAGTTGGCCCATTGCGTAGAAGCCAGCGTAATTGTGTCATCACCAAAACTGCCTGACAGTGTTTCCAAACCACTGAGGGTCCCTGTAGAAAAATCGACTGTTGTTGCGTTAATCAAAACCAGGCTGTCATTATTTGCTCCGCCATTGATTGACTCGCCCGCCGCAAAGTCACCATTAGCCAGTAAAATATTATCGTTATTACCACCGCCATTGATTATGTCGGCGCCGGCACCGCCCAAAATGGTGTCACCGCCATTTCCGCCGTCAATCGTGTCATTACCCAGACCGCCAAAAATCACATCATTGTCACTGCCGCCGCTTAGAACATCATTACCGCCATAGCCGTAAATCCAATCGTCGCCTGCTCCGCCGTCTATCGTGTCGACGGCATTGTCATCACTAAATTGTCCGCTTTCCCATTCTATGACATAGCGGTGGTTACTTGTATCGGGCCAATCATGCCACGTGCCGTTTGTATATATGACGCTCCAATATTCAGTGTTGTTTTGTGGCTGTCCGCCGTCCCAGTTTTCATACTGATTGAAAACGGACGCGCCTGTGACATCGCTAAATTGAAGACCAGCCTCTAAGCCTGCGGTCCATTGCCATGTTCCGTTGGTGCCAACATCGACACCACCCATCCACGTTGTGCCACCCAGCAAACCTTGAACATATGCGTTTTCAGTCGCCGAGGTGATATTGACCAAGTGCCCCGCAACGCCGTTCAGTGTCGCTGAAGATGCGGCTGATACTGCACCCGCATAATTCACAGCCGTATTCACATACTGATAGAAAGACCCTGTTTGTTCGGAATACACCACATCAGGATTGTTGAACAAAATGTCCGATATTGTCGCAGCGTCCAGTCCATGGCCGTGAAGGACATCTGCACCGTCACCGCCGCTAATGGTGTCTGCGCCTGCGCCGCCATTGACGAAATCGTCGCCAGTCTCGCCATGCAGGTCATCATTCCCTGCACCGCCTAATATCACATCGTTATCTGCACCGCCGAGAGCTTCATCGTTGCCGTCGCCGCCGTAGATTTTGTCGTTCCCGTCGTTACCGCTAAAGACATCATCGCCGTCTTCGCCGATCAACTCATCGTCACCTGCACCACCACCAAGCAGGTCATTACCAATGCCGCCAACAAGCTGATCGTTGCCATCCCCACCGGACAAGGCATCATCGCCTTCCTCGCCGATCAGGTAGTCATCGCCGTCATCGCCGAACAGGATGTCGTCACCTGCGCCACCGACGAGGAAATCACTATCTCCCTCGCCGAAGAGGATATCGTTGCCATCATCGCCGATCAGGCTGTCATTCCCGTCGCCGCCATTGAGGACATCATTGTCCGCGCCGCCGATCAAAATATCGTTTCCGGCCTCGCCTAAAATGACATCGTCGCCGGCGTTCCCGAAAATAATATCGTCGCCGTCACCGCCCAGAACAGTATCGGCGCCATCCTCAGCGAATATGTAATCATTCCCAGCGCCGCCGTTTATTTCATCATCGCCGCCGCGTCCGCGAATACGGTCATTACCCGCCAGTGCGTCAATTGAATCCGCTTCGTTTGTTCCATTGACCGCGGTGTCATCGCCGCCGGTTCCGTTTACATCCGGTGCTGACAGTGTGGGTGTTTCGCGACCAAATACAGCGCTATTTGCATTCACATTGCTGCTTTGCCCCTGTGCCAACAGTGTAGCAGTGAGGTCCGTCGTAACGTTGTTATTGTTGATATATGCGTTCGATATGTTGATTGAGTCCGAGGGTGACCCCGAAGACGGATCAAAGCGAATTGTCAGTGAGGACGGTGCAGTGCCGCTGAATTCTACGAAAAGATCAAAACTTGTTTCTGTCGGGTCGAGAACCAGAGAGGACACGACAACACCACCAACCAAAACCTGTAAGGTCGGAGGCGTTCCGCCGGTCGCCGTCACACTGGCATCAAAACTGAACAAAAATGTCGACATATCACCCGATTTTTATTTTCTCACTTATATATGATAACAAACAAACCTTACCGAAAACCTAATAAAATCTTTTAGAAACAGTGACTTAATACTTTAGATTACATATATTCGCAGTTTCTAAAATTCAATGATTTCAAAGAGATAGAGAGAGGCTTGGCGCGGAGCGAGATTTTATTCAAATACAGACCTCTAAAATTCTACTTTGAATACACATGTATTGATATAGTTTTTTATTTTACAGAATAAAGAATTGAGTTTTTTTGCCAAACTGATTATAAGAACCCCTTGTATCGAATTTATTAAAAAAAACGTCGATCACTCCGCGCGAACAGGGGCTGCTGAGTAATGGGTAAGACTAAACATTCCAAGAACGGCGCAAGCGGTTCAGGGTTATCAAATCGGACAATTAATGGTTTGTCGGTTAACGATGTTTATGGTCGAATCGCACATAGTCCCAAAGGCCTTTCCTACACTGAGCTGGCGAGAGATTTCGGGCTTTCCGATACTGAAATTCCGGATACATTATTTCCCGTTCTGGAACTTTTATCATCCCGCAAAGATGTAACGCTCAAAAATGGTGTTTTACACGCGACCAACCCGCCGTCCAGACTGGTTATCGCCCGTGTGACAGATGTTAAGCGCAACAGCCCCGTAATGTTGGAGCCTGTAGAATGGGATGATGACCAGCTGCCCGCCCCTCAATTCCAATTGCCCGCTCGGGTTCAAAAGCGAGGCGAGCTGAAGCCCGGGGACAAAGTGTTGCTTCGGGTTAAAAAGCGTTTTGCCTTACAGCCTAAAGACGACGGTACGGGCAGAAAAGTGCGCGGAACCGTCTATAAATGCTCCTTATGGCAACGTCTCGGAGAGGCACAGAACGCCCAAATAACGGGTGTGTTCAAGAAGACATCAGGGGCCGGTGAAATTGTTACAGACGCGCCGATGATCAAGGAAAGCTTCCCGATTGAGGCCAAGCCAAAAGACCTTCCCCTCTCAGGGGGAGAGCGCGTTATTGCGAGCCTGTCATCGGATTTCAGCCAAAACCGAACCAAAGCGCGTGTGCTCGGGCTCATTTGGGACGCGTCGCAAGGTTCCGAGAAACTCAGCACCCGTATTCTGGTCAATGCAGGTATTCCGCTCACGCACCCGTTGATCAATGACAAAACGGCAAAAGAAAAAGCGAAAGTGCCGCTCAGAAGTGATGGCCGAACAGATCAGCGCTCAGTACCGTTTCTTGCACTAGACGGCAAAGACGCCAAGGACCGCGATGATGTGATCTATGCGGAGGAAGACCAGAGCCCCGATAATCCGGGCGGGATGGTTTTAAAGGTCGCGATTGCGGATGTCTCCCATTACGTACAGGTAGGATCGCAGGTAGACCGCTATGCCCGTCATCAGATGTTTTCCGTTTACACTTATGACCGTGCGGCGCATATGCTTACCCCGACTTTTGCGGAAGGCGTGTGCTCTTTGAACGCCCGGGTTAAGCGCTATGCGGTAACGGGAACATTTCGAATAGATGCCGAAGGTAAGACCATATCCCGAACGTTTGAAAAGACGTTGATCAAGCCTAAGGCTGCGTTGAGTTATGACCGTGTTGATGAAGCGCTTACCAGCGACAATATGTTCCCTGATGATTTGCAGCGATTGTTAGAAAACCTGGCGAGCGCGCACCAGCTGTTAAATAAACGGCATGCACGCCGAAAAGATCTTGCGATCGCGGATAACAAGATTATCCCAGCCTTTGCTGAAAACGGCGCTATTGAAGGTTTCACGACCGAGTTAAACAGCCTTTCGCGTGATATCGTCAAAAAATTTGCCGTATTGTTCAATGAAGAATTCGGCGCAGAGTTGGCCGCGCATAATGTGCCTTTTGTAGGTCGTATTCAGGACCATCCTGAAAAAGCACAAATTGTAAAAGCCAGAACCCAGTTAGAGGGGCTCGGAATAACATGCCCGGAACATAACCGTTGGAGCCCGGAAGACCTGAACAACATCATGGCCCAAGCCGGTGCTGACGGGTTTTTACTGTTTAATGTCGAGCAAATTATTCTGCCGATGATGATGCCGGGTGAATATAAATGGGACGGCAGCGGACATTACGGTCTGGGCTTTGATGACGAAGAGCCGTACGCCCCTGCCTCATCGCCTATTCGACGCTATGCTGACATTATCAATCACAGGCTGATGGGACGCCTCAAAGGTTGGTATAGCGGTCCGATTATCGAGAATGAAGAGCACATAAATATGGATGCATTCGTTGCAGGCATGAATGATGTCGAGGCACAGTACGGCAAATTACAGAACCGAAGCCTGAACGCCTATGCGATCGCGCATATACACAATCAGTTCGGAGGACAAAGCGTTAAGGCGCAGATAGCCAGTGTATCTGCACGTCATGGCTTGCGTCTTAAAATTGGTGATTGTCCGGTGATGTTCGATTTGCCGATTAACGAGATGCCTGAAGGAACATATGTCAGAAGTGCCGACAGGTTAGGCCTTTATAATGAACGCCTCCAAAGGCACTTTAAACGCGGCGACACCATCGATGTTAAAATCGATTGTGCGGACCCTTTGGCGGGAACGGAAGGCGAGCTTAGATTCCATATTGAAACGGATGAGCAACCGCAAGCGACGAGCAAGGTCCACCGAATCAAGGACACGAAAGGCTCGGGGGCTTCATCGCCGTCCCTCGTTACGCATAAAATGGACGCGCTCATTTTAAGCGCAGACACTAAAGGCGGCATCACCTTCGAACTGTTACCTTCAAAAAAGCAAACAATCCGTACAGAGAATGACGATAATGTTTTTACGTGGACGATGGGCGCTATGCCGAGTGGCACATCCTACAAAACTTTGCCGGGAAATAGCGGCCTTTATCGTTATCCAAACCGCAGAAAGAAAATCCGAGGCCAAAGCTTCGTTCCGGGTGAAACGCTTCACTTGGCGGTGAAAGCCACCAAAAAGGGCGACGTTCGTGAAGTGAGCGTGACGCAGCCATCGGTTGACAGGAAACCAAAACCACGCGGCGTATCGGTCAGAAGTTTTCAAGAGCTAAAAGCGGTTATGGGTGGGGAA
>CAZLTT010000107.1:0-6322 GCA_964562515.1 uncultured Micavibrio sp. | reverse complement strand
GATTGTATGGATTACCGAATACTACACATCCACGAATTACCGCCCTGTGCGCGTTGTTGCCGAAGCCTCTGAAACAGGTCACGGTACGAACGTTATCCAAGGTCTGGCGATTTCATTAGAAGCTACGGCTTTGCCGGTGCTGGTGATTTGCGGTGGTATCTACTTCGCATATGATCTAGCCGGTCTATACGGTATCGCAATGGCGGCAACATCGATGTTGTCTCTGGCCGGTATGGTTGTGGCTCTTGACGCTTATGGTCCTGTTACAGATAACGCGGGCGGTATTGCCGAGATGGCAGAGCTTCCCGAAGGTGTTCGTAACACGACAGACGCATTGGATGCGGTTGGTAATACAACCAAAGCCGTGACAAAGGGCTATGCGATCGGTTCGGCCGGTTTGGCTGCGCTTGTATTGTTCGCGGGCTATACCGAGGAAATCAAACACTACATGCCTGAATATGCGGATATTACATTCCCGCTTCAGGACCCATATGTCGTGATTGGTCTCTTCCTTGGTGGTTTGTTGCCATACCTGTTCAGCGCCATGTCTATGACGGCTGTTGGCCGGGCTGCTGCCTCTGTTGTGGTTGAGGTCCGTCGTCAGTTCAAGGACATTCCCGGTATCATGGAGGGCAAAGCCAAGCCAGAATACGGTAAAGCTGTTGACCTTCTGACCAAGGCTGCAATCGGTGAGATGATTATGCCGTCTCTTTTGCCTGTGCTGGCTCCGGTCGTTCTGTTCATTGTTGTCTTCAAGACAACAGGGGATATGGTTCCGGCGTTCCAGGCCTTGGGCGCTATGCTGCTCGGTACAATTGTGACGGGTTTGTTCGTCGCGATTTCCATGACTGCCGGTGGTGGTGCATGGGATAATGCCAAGAAGTATATCGAAGATGGTAACCATGGTGGTAAAGGTTCGGATGCGCATAAAGCGGCCGTAACCGGTGACACTGTTGGTGATCCATACAAAGACACGGCCGGCCCTGCGGTTAACCCGCTGATCAAGATTGCGAACATCGTTGCGATCTTGCTTGTGGCGATTGTTGCTAAATTTGCTGAGGTTGGTGCGTAAGCACTTAACTGTAAGCTAAAAAGAAAGCCCCGCATTAAGCGGGGCTTTTTGTTTGTCTGTAATTGCGTTTTTAAATGCCGCCGCCACCGGTTGTTGCAGATGACGAATTGGTGTTCGGGTTGAAGCGTCCGAGATTGCCAAGGAATTGTTGGGCTACGGTTACTTCGTTTCCTCTGGTCTCTGTTTCGTCCTTAGAGATCGGGACATTCAGCCTGTCACGGTCAATTTCACGAATAACATTAACGTAACCTTCTTCATTGAATGCGACCACGATGATACGCTCCTCAACGACTTCGGGGTCGAGAATGCCGTGCTTTTCCATTTCCTGACCAATGTAATACCAAACATTCGGATCGAAGGTTGATTGGGTGGTCGGAGAACCGAGGGCGCGTAAAACGTCTGTGCGCGTGCTTTCGTTTTCTTTGACCTCTGCTATTTGATAGTCTTCCAGGAGGTTTCCGCGCTGTGCCACTGTCGGTGCGCAAGCGGAAGTTGCCAGAGCTAAAATAGAGATGGACAAGGTCACGTATTTTTTTGACGCTTGAATCATATATGCAAAACCTTATTTTCTGTTATGCTTTAGTACGACAAATAATGCGCGGGCACACTTAATAAATCAATGTTTGGTCTTTTTAAAAAGAAAAATCCCTATGAACAAGCGGTGCATGATGTTTATGCAACGGCTTTGGAACATACACGAAAAGAAGAATTTTATACCGAGTACGGGGTTCCTGACACGTTCGACGGACGTTTTGACCTTTTGCTTGTCCATATCTTTCTGGTCTTTAACAGAATGATGAAAGATAACGAAATCAGCGCGGCTGATTTTAATCAGGCACTGTTTGATGAAACCTTTAAGGATATGGACCAAACTCTGCGTGAGATGGGGATCGGGGATATGGGTATTCCCAAACATATGCGTAAAATGATGAAGGCCTTTAACGGCCGGATGCACAGCTATCAGTTTGCGATTAAAGAGAACACACTTGTTTTTGCGCTTAAAAACAACCTATATGGCACCGTTGAAGACATCGATCCTGCTATTTGCTTGAAGATGGAGCAAAGAATTCAGGCGATGGCTAACTATCTGCAAAAGCAGAGCGTGGATAACATCGTAAAAGGTCATATTGAGTTCGAGTAATCATGAGCGAAGATTCTATTCAAATTGTTGAGACCGAATGGTCTTATTTCTGGTCTGTTGATTCCCTTAAGGGCGATAAGGATTCGTTGGAGCTTTCTCCCAACGAAGACGAGGCGAGCCGTCTTGCTCAGCGTTTGGGGCTAATCTCTCTGGATAGCCTTAAGGCGAATATCGAGGTTTTGAGAGGCGCTGGCGAAGCGGCATATCATGTGAAGGGACGTTTTGAGGCCGATATTACGCAAAAATGCGTTGTCACGCTTGAGCCGGTTGTCAGCCATATAGAAGACGATTTTGATGCGTGGTACGCAGACCCTGATGCCGCGATCCCGCTGGCCAAGGCGCGTCATGAAAAGCTCAATGAGAAGGGCTATGGCGAATTACCCGTTTTAGATGAAAAAGACGATCCGGAACCGTTGGTCGACGGTAAGATCGATTTGGGTGAGTTGGTGTCCCAATATCTGGCGCTTTCTATTAATCCGTATCCGCATGCCGAAGGCGCGGAAGAGGTTATGAAAGAAAGTGAAGCTAAAGCCGAAGAAGACGTGGATGTTAAAAACCCGTTTGCCTCACTGAAAGACTGGAAAGATAAGATGATGCGGGGGGAAGAGCCTTAAGCTCTAAAAACGAAGAATTATCTTGCGTTTCCTCATTAAATTCGTTAAATCATCACCTCAATTAAGAATAAAGGATTTTAGCTATGGCTGTTCCAAAGCGTAAAACAACACAATCCAAGCGCAATATGCGCCGCGCACATGACCGTTTGCCGGAAGCAAACTGGGTTGAGGACGCGCACACAGGCGAGCCTAAGCGCCGTCACCATATCGACCTGAAAACAGGTATGTACAAAGGTAAGCAGGTTATTGAGGACCGCGACTAAGTCGTTCTTTTTAAATGCTATCTTTTCCCAAAAGCCCTTTACATGAGGGCTTTTATTTTGGATAAATCTATAACGATTTCTTCAAGGAACAGGTTTTGGCAGACTCAAAAACAATTGCGATAGACGCTATGGGTGGGGATCACGGGCCCGAAAGCACGATTCCCGGTATTGCCTTGTGTCTGAAAGAGCATCCGAAGCTAAAATTCCTTATTTATGGCGATCAGAACCGAATTGCGCCGCTTTTAGACAAAAATCCCGAGCTTAAGGCTGTTTCCGCCGTTCATCACACGGACAAGGCTATACGAAGTGATGAGAAGCCTTCTGCGGCATTGCGTGCCAGTAAGGGGAGTTCGATGCGTATGGCAATCGAAGCCGTAAAGGACGGCGAGGCGGATGCCATCGTTTCCGCCGGAAATACGGGCGCCTTGATGGCCTTGGCCAAAATGGTGCTTAAACCCTCGGCGGGTATTCACAGGCCCGCGATAGCGAGTATTTTCCCAACGCAGCGCGGGAAGACGATTGTTCTGGATTTGGGTGCCAATGTATTGGTGGATGCCGAGAATCTGGTGCAATTTGCCGTTTTGGGCGGCGTATTTGCCAAAGTCCATTTCGAAGTGTCTGTTCCGACAATCGGATTGTTGAATGTCGGCTCTGAGGAGATGAAAGGCCCGGATCATGTGCGCGGTGCGGCATCTATCCTTTCCGAGATTGATATTCCCGGCCATTATTACGGTTTTGTCGAAGGGGATGACATTACCAAGGGTACGGTCGATGTGATTGTCAGTGATGGTTACGCGGGAAATATTGCGCTTAAAACCGCCGAGGGTGTCGGCTCTTTAACGGGTAAGATGTTCAAGAAGTATATGACCAGTGACCCGCTTGCGATTTTGGGCGGAATTCTGGCGTTTTTCGCGTTGAAACGTTTTAAACGTTATGTCGATCCGCGCCTTTACAATGGCGGTGTATTTCTCGGGCTGAATGGCCTGTGTGTGAAAAGCCACGGCGGGTGTGACCCGCTTGCGTTTTCTTCGGCTGTGAATTTAGCGGCGAATTTGGCCGAACATGCCTATATCGAAACTGTGGCGCGTGATATAAACCACTTAATGGAACAAGAATCCGTCCTCTCATAAGTTATGCCTATTAAATCCGTAATTAAATCTACCGGCGCGTATTTGCCTGAAAAAGTTCTGACGAACGCTGAACTCGAAAAGATGGTTGATACATCTGACGACTGGATTACCCAGCGTAGCGGTATTAAAACGCGCCACATCGCAGAAAAAGACGAAAGCACAGCTGATCTGGCTATCGAGGCGGCAAAGCACGCGTTAGAGCGCTCAGGGATTGATGCTTCGGATATCGATGGTGTGATTGTTGCGACAACAACCCCTGATCAGACATTTCCGGCCGTGGCGGTTAAGGTTCAAGCTGCGTTAGGCATTCCTGCCGGGCTTGCATTTGATGTGCAGGCCGTGTGTACGGGCTTTGTTTATGCGCTGAGCGTTGCCGATAACTTCATTAAAGCAGGGCAGGCCAAACGTGTGATCGTTATTGGTGCGGAGAAAATGTCCTCCATCATTGATTGGGAAGACCGCACAACCTGTGTTCTGTTCGCAGACGGAGCGGGGGCGGTTATTCTGGAAGGTCAGGATTCCGGTGAAACTGTTGAATCGCGCGGGGTGCATTCCACCCACCTTTATGCCAAGGGCGATTTGCGGGAATTGCTCCACACTAGCGGCGGACCATCAAGCACGGGTACGTCGGGGCATATTGTGATGCAGGGGCGTGAGGTCTTTAAATATGCCGTGACCTTTATGGCCGAAGCGGTAAACGAAGCTTTGGCGCATAATAACGTCAGCGCCGATCAAGTGGACTGGCTTGTGCCGCATCAGGCGAATATTCGTATTATCGAGGCAACCGCCAAGAAGCTCAATATGAGTATGGATAAGGTTGTGGTTACCGTTGATCATCATGGTAATACCTCTGCGGCTTCGATTCCGCTTGCTTTGAATGAGGCGGTCGAGGACGGACGAATAAAAGAGGGTGATTTATTGCTGCTCGAAGCGATGGGCGGCGGTTTGACGTGGGGCTCGGCTCTCGTTCGTTTTTAGCGCTTTCAGCACCTTTTACCATTCTTAAAACTTTGCCCTATACCATTGAAGATGAATCATTTTTTGGGGTTAAGTTCATCCAATAGATTGACGCTCTATTCTAAGCCCGTTACAGTATAAATATATCCTATAAATAAGGGAGGTGCCTCCAAATGGAAGAAAATAACACCATCACCAGAGCCGATCTGGCCGAAGCCGTCTACGAAGAAGTTGGCCTGTCACGTAATGAATCAGCCGATCTCGTGGAAGCTGTACTTGATGAAATTTCTGATACGCTTGTAAAAGGCGAAAATGTGAAGATTTCCTCGTTCGGAAGTTTTTCTGTACGTCAGAAGGGCGAACGTATCGGTCGTAACCCGAAGACAGGTGTCGAAGTGCCGATTAAGCCACGTAAAGTCCTTGTTTTCCGTGCTTCCCATGTTCTTAAGGATCGTATCAATACAGGTGGGTCTGAGGAGTAATTATGAGTGACCAATTGTCATCAGCTGAAAATAGAGCTGAGCCGCAAGAAGAGAACGCGCAAACAGGCCCTTTGACGGGCAACCCGGTCGAAAAAGCAGCACCACAAGTGCCTAAGGCTAGTGGCCGTAAATCCCGTAAATCTGCGTCTGCTTTCCGTACGATTAGCGAAGTTGCGGATATTCTGGACGTCCAACAGCATGTTTTGCGTTTTTGGGAAACCAAATTTTCTCAAATCCGTCCTTTGAAGCGTGGTGGTGGTCGCCGTTACTACCGTCCCGAGGATCTCGAGCTTTTGAAGCGTATTCACCATTTGCTGTATACCGAAGGGTATACGATCAAAGGTGTGCAGAAGCTGCTTCGCGAGAAGGGTAAGGCGCAATTGCTTTCTGAAAAGCCAGTTGAGGCGCAGAATAACAACGAGCCATCAGTGACAGCTACTGTTAAGGGTTCTGTTGCGGCGACTATGGGTAATCCGGAGCGTAAGGCGCTCAAGGCCATGGTTGGCGAGTTGAAAGCTCTCCGCGATATTATCGCCAAATAAGCGTTGTCTGAGCCTTTTAAGGGTTCTTGCTTTTTAGCGCATAATCTTTTAATCACATCAGTTATGTCGGAACGTGGCGCAGCCTGGTAGCGCACTTGCATGGGGTGCAAGGGGTCGGAGG
>CAZLTT010000106.1:2658-6466 GCA_964562515.1 uncultured Micavibrio sp. | reverse complement strand
GTGTCGAGCAAGTGCTCTACCGCTGAGCTAACCGCCCACACTTTGCGATAAAGATTGAATAGGGATAATGGTCTTGGCGGTGATTTTCAAGTGTTTTGTGACTTAGGCGGCTAAAAGTGTTTCCACTTGCTTCACAAGATCGTTCAGATGGAACGGTTTCGATAGAATTTCGGCTTTTTCAGTGTCTATATCTTTTCGGCCCATCGCCACGGCGGCAAAGCCTGTAATAAACATGACTTTGAGGTCTTTGTGCAGTTTTGTGGCTTTGTTTGACAATTCGATACCGTCCATGCCGGGCATAACGATGTCAGTGAGCAGAAGGTCGTACGGCTTTTCGTTTTCTTCGAGGATTTTAAGGGCTTCCAGACCGTTTTCAGCTGAAGAGACTTCGTGTCCGGCCTTTTCCAGAGCCAAAACGAGAAAGCTGGACATTGAATGGTCATCTTCGGCGATGAGAATGCGGGCCATAAAATATATTCCTTAAAACCCAGACGTTTTAAGCCTGTTCGCCCGAAATTTCAAGCGTGGAGTGTTGCGGAGGCGATAGGAAGGTGTCGTACATGTTAAGAGGTCCTGTCAGGTCTTCCGCGGTTTCGGGTCGAGGCTTATAGGTCAGCAAGGTGCTGAGTACAGGTGAGATGACGTGGCGGGAGGAAAAGACCCCTGCGATATTCGGTTTACAAAGGGCATAGCTTTTCAGGCCTGCAAAACGCTTGAATATGACATCGTCGCGCTTGTGGATTTCGATCCATTCTAATGGCTCTGTAATGCTGGCTTTTTCTGCCGCTTGAACGGGCCATATTTTTTGTATGGTGCGGACGACTTTCATACTTGTCGGGCGATAGCGTTGGCGGTCCGGACTGATTTGAAAGTCCCTTGTGTCATGGAACAGGTTGTCGGCAGTAGCATGAGATTCATGAGACGCAGGCCAATCAAGGAGCGACAGGTCGCCGTAATGGGTTTCAATCAGGGCCGTATGGCCGGTGCGAAGCCAACTGCCGCTATTGGCGTAGAGGATATCCTTGATCGGTTTGATGGTCGGGATATGGGTATGGCCACAGATAAGGCCGTCAACGCCCTTGTCGTGAACCATTTTGTGGACCGCGCTTTCGAAATTATTCAGCAAATGCAGCGCCCATTGCCCGTGTTTGCCGAGGGATTTTGCGAGGGAAAAACGTCGGCGTTTGCCCTTGATCATAATAGTCGGCGGCGCGTGCCCGCCCAGAAAATCCATCACGGCGTCATAGATGCGGTCGCTCCATTGGGAGAGCGGGCCTTTAAGGATTTTACGGTCGAACTGGTCGCCGTGCAGAACCAGATAGCGGCGTCCGTCGGCGGCTTCATGGATGATTTTGTCCGTAATGGTGATGCCGAGCTGTTGAGCAAAGCGTTGACGTTTGCGGGACGAGATGTTGCGGACTTCCTCGTCGTGATTGCCGGGGAGGAAGATGATTTTCGTGCCTTTGTCGATTTTGGCGGCCAATTCATCGAAGATGCGGTTGCAATCTTCGGTCCAGTACCACCGTTTGTTCAGTTTCCATCCGTCGATAATGTCGCCGACAAGGTAAAGCTTCTCACATTCGAAGCTGCGTAAAAACGACACAAGGGCAGCGGCATCAAAGCTTTTGGCGCCGATGTGGAAATCCGATAGAAATACGGAGCGATAATGCTGTGGTCTCTCGGGGGAGAGCTGCATGAGCACCAACTTCGAATATGTTGAAAACGATATGCGGCGAATGCATATCGGCGGGAGGGGAATCCTTCCACAATGCATATTTTATGCGAGTCGGGTCGTGCTGTGCAAATTTGCGGGAGGCTTTGGCCTAGTTTTTCACAGTTTAAACGACTTTATTGAGTAAAGCGTCTTCGAACTGTTTGGCGACATTGCCCCATGTATAGGTGTTTTTTACATGCTCGGCACGCTGTTCGGGGGTGCCTTTTTCCATGGCTTTGTAAGTGGCCTCGGACAGGTTGTCTTCGGTTAATGCGCCGAGGAAGTCCTCCGTGATGATGTCTTTTGGTCCTGTCACGTTGTAGCCCGCTACGGGAAGGCCGGAAGCGAGGGCTTCGATCAAGACAATGCCGAAAGTGTCGGTTTTGGACGGGAAGACAAAGACATCAGCGGAGCGGTAGTGCGCTGCCAAGTCCTCGCCCGTGCGTTTTCCTGCGAAATAGGCATCGGGGTATTTTTTCTCGAGCATCGCTTTGCTCGGCCCGTCACCGACAACCACTTTGGAGCCGTCCCATTCCATCTCCAGAAAATCTTCAATGCTTTTTTCGATGGCAACACGTCCGACATAGAGCGCAATCGGACCTTTAAGGTCTTTATAGACCGTGTTTTCACCGGGGTAGTACAGGTCGAGATTTACACCGCGAAGCAGGCGGTGCATAGGGTTTTGGAAGCCCCATTCAACCAATGTGTCTTCGAGGCTTTGTGTCGCGACCATCATGGCGCTGGATGGGGCATGGAAACCGCGGACCAAACGTTTGGCGCGTTCATGCACGAAGTTGTAAATCGGCGGGATGAACTTAGCGACACGCTTTGCAACGTAATCGGGGAACATCGTATGGAACGAGGTCGAGAACGGGATGTTGTTTTTCAGGCAGTAACGTCGTCCCGCCCAACCAAGTGGCCCTTCGGCGGATACGTGGATTTTATCCGGTGCATATTCCTCGATCATCTTTTTCAAACGACGATAAGGGGCAACAGCGAGTTTGATTTCGGGGTAGCCGAGCATAGGCACACGCATCGGGAAATCCGCAGGGCCGATGACTTTGACCTCATGCCCCATATTGCGTAATTCTTCGCTTAAATGCTCGTATGTGCGGACCACGCCGTTAATTTGCGGGAACCATGCGTCGCTGATGATGAGAAGTTTCATAAACTCAGGTATACTATAAAGAGGTTTTTCTTAACTGACGTAGACTTTTATCAGCGTCAATCATACAGTGGTCATAGGACCCGTCCAACGAATTTCAGTATGTTTATGCACAGTTTCAGAGCGTTATTGGTTTTATTTGCCGTTTTTATGATTGTACGGCCCGCTGACGCGCAGAATTGCGGGTTTGTGCCCGAGGCGATTGTGAACTTACGCGCCCCGATTGCGGGGTCATATAATGTGTGGGACACGATCCACGGCGATCTTGAACATAGCGAGATGTTTTTTGATGCTTTGCCGGTTGATGGCGGCAATATCCTGATGATCGGTGACCGTCTCGATCCGAAGACGTCATCCGTGCGTGCACCGTTTTTAATTGCCGTTGGGCGTAATGGCCGCGTTTTGTGGGAAAAGCCGCTCGGGATTCCGGGATTTGAAGAGTTGGTCAAGATGGAGGCGTTTAACGACGGTGTCATCATCATGGCCAATGTGCAGGAGAAAAAACGCGACAAGGTATGGATCGGAGCGTTCAAGTTGGATGGTGAGCGTATCTGGCGTTCGGGATTGCAGGCTCCGTCTGCGGGGCATCTATACGGGCATGACATTGTCAGTGACGGGAAGAGTTTGATTGTCGCGACAACGCGCAGGTCCAAGGACGGGACAGATCCGCTTACAACTGTTTTTCACCGTTTGAACAGTAAAGGGGCGGTTATACAAAGCCGTGCGTTTGCGATTGGTGCCGACAATACGATTGCAGATATAGAGTTGATGAGCGACCGCACTATTCTGGGCGTTGGTTTCGCGAATAATGCCAGTGGGCGGCGTGACGGATGGATGATGCGCGTGACGCCCGATTTTATTTTGAACTGGCAAGCACCGTATCCGCGCGGCGATGCCTCCGAATTGAATGCGGTGGCGTTATTAAAGAA
>CAZLTT010000106.1:0-2558 GCA_964562515.1 uncultured Micavibrio sp. | reverse complement strand
CGGCTTTTTGAAACCAGAACGCATAACCGCGTGATTTTGGGGTCGACCAGAATTGTGCATCGTGTCGGGTTGGTACAGGACGGTGATGATGCGGAAACAAAAGAAACAATTGATGCATGGGCCGTGGCGGCGCCGCGAAGCGAGCCATACGAAGATCCGTGCATTCCGAAGATACGGAACTTGCCGTAGATGATTGAGGGTGAAGAATTCCAATTTGTTATTGGTGAAGAGCAAAGCGGCTTGCGGTTGGATAAAGCGCTTGCTGAATTGTTGCCGGATGTTTCGCGTTCGCGGCTCAAAGGTTTGATTGATGCGGACGCGCTGGTCCTTAATGGTTTGCCGTGTAAGGACGCATCACGAAAAGTCGCGAAGGGGCATACGGTCAGTCTGACTGTTCCCGCGCCGGAAGAGGCTGAACCCGAAGCCGAAGATATTCCGCTCGATATTGTTTTTGAAGACGAACATATGTTGGTGATTAACAAGCCCGTTGGTTTGGTTGTTCATCCGGGGGCGGGCAATTATACGGGGACGTTGGTGAATGCGTTGCTGCATCATTGCAAGGACGAGCTGTCGGGTATCGGCGGCGTAATGCGCCCGGGTATTGTTCATCGTCTTGATAAAGACACGAGCGGGTTGATGGTCGTTGCCAAAACGGATCAGGCGCATAGTGGTTTGGCGGCGCAGCTTGAGGACCGGTCTTTGAGTCGTGTTTATGGCGCGTTGGTTGTTGGTGTGCCTGTGCCGATGAAGGGAAATATCGATATGCCGATAGGGCGTGACCCGCGAAACCGCCTGAAGATGTCTATTAAAGGGAAAAACGGTAAGCTCGCAAAAACGCATTACCACATTCAAAAAACCTTCGGCAGCCAGTTTTCATTCGTCGAATGTAAGCTTGAAAGCGGACGCACACACCAAATTCGCGTGCATATGCAGGCGATTAAGCATCCTCTTATTGGTGATCCTTTATATGGTCCGCAGGACACGGCCATTCGCGGTGCGGTCAAACGCGCGGATATGGCTCCTGAAATTGCCGAAAAACTGATCAATTTCCCCCGACAGGCGCTTCATGCCGGAAAAATCGGCTTTATTCACCCCGTCAGTGGTGCGGAGCATCATTTTGAGGCTGCGCTATCTGATGATTTTTCTAAGTTATTGAAATTGCTTGATTAAATTTTTAATAGCTAAAATTTTATCTAAATTTGTTGTATTTACATAAAATTTTATGTATTCTAAAAATATAAGGTCAGTGCGTAAATGATCGAATTTCGGGGGAGGGGCACCCCCATTTCAGATCCAGCGACATAACGAGATGTGTGAGCAAGCGACTTTAGGTTAGATAAGAATAATACGGGCAAAGGCGGGTAATAAAAAAATAAGCAACATTTTCAAGAATTTTACAGATTAGATCTCCTTTTAAGACTACTTCATCCGATCTGGTACGACTAACCACCACCCCTTGGGGTGGTGTTTTTTTTTGCACCTTTTGCTTTTTTACAGCGTTACTCGTCAGTCACTTATAATTTATAAGCTTCTTCCTCGTGCCTCGTAAAAAAACAAAATGAACAAAAAATTTAAGGGGCGATTTCATCCCAATATTGCGCGATGTGACGGGCGGAAAATGGTTCGGAAAGTTCGTAAAGCGGGACAGGGTTGCGAACGCTTTGTCCGATGTCTCGCCCGAACGGTGCGAAACGGAATTGCGCATCGACATTATCGGGCACATATTTCAAGCCACCCAAGGGTATGCTAAGGCGAATACCATGATCGGCGCTGGTTGTGCCGCCGAATAAATCAAAGTCGTTTTTGTCCGTGACGGTTACGTATCCTTCGAGCATTGCGCCGTTACGGAAGCGTTTTTGTAATGCCAACGTGCCGCCGATATCTTCGGCCAGATAACGTCCAAAACGGGCGTTTAAGGTCGTATCAAGAACGGGAAGATCATACCACCCTTGCAGATGCCCGCTGACGAGGCTGTCGCCGTTCAGTGCGAGGTTGAGGGTTTCGTTTGGATCGCGTTTGAGGGCGAGGAATCCTTCTGCGCCCACTGCCCATCGCGCATTGTATGGGCGATATAAAATTTCACTACCTGCACCGGCATACTGTTCTTCCAGATATCCGCCCATCAGAGAGAGGTGTAGGTCGGAACGAAAGCTGTGTGTGAAGGATGAGAATGCTTCGTCGACTGCGAAGGTGCGGTCTGCAAAAAGATCGATATCCGAACGGACGGGCAAGGGGACGCGCGGGCGGACGTCGGATAGACGGTCGAGATTGTCAGCGAGGTTTACGCGCAGGCTAAAGAAGCTATCGAGGAAGCCGAAAAGTTGCGGGGCTTGTGTGCCGAGAATAACAGAGGTGCGGTAAAGTCCCGTGCTGTCTTCCTCGGACAGGCTGCCTTGCGAGTCCCATGTCAGATACACATCTTCCAGACCGTAATTGAAAGCGTGTGGGCGATGGCTGTTTTTGTAGAACGGTTTGTCGGTTGGTGTGATTGATGTTGTGTGCCAGATTTCCGAAGCGCTGCCGTTGTCGTGTGCGTGGGCCTTTTCCAAGGCGCGGCG
>CAZLTT010000105.1:0-6525 GCA_964562515.1 uncultured Micavibrio sp. | reverse complement strand
ATCAACGATATCGAACAAATTGACCTCGGCACTGGGAGTGGCGCGGTAGCCCTTTCCTTATCGGCGCAGAACGTTCTGGATTTCACAGATGGTGATAATGTCTTACGTATTGTAGGTGATTCAACGGACGAAGTTGACCTATTCAGTATGGTTGCAAGCGGCTCCTCAGGCGCGTTTGACCGCTATGTCGGCAATGTCTTCGGAGAACAGGTCACACTCTTAGTCGACCAAAACATCACGAACGTAACTGTAAACTAGATAACACCTTCAAATCATCGCGATGGTTGATTGCCAACCGTCGCGATTTTTATTGCGCTCATCTTCACCCATCTCCGGTTCATAGGATTTCACACACTGCCAAGACTCAGCAGCACTCTGTAAATCTTCAAAAACACCCGCATATATCCCGGCGAGCACAGCCGCACCCCACGCAGTCGTTTCAAGCGTTTTGGGTACCTGCACTTCGCAATTCAGCATATCGCTCAGGAATTGGCACATAAACGAATTCGCAACTAGACCTCCATCGACACGCATAATATCCACTGCGTGGCCGCCATCGGATTCCATCGCGTCCACAAGATCTAATGTTTGGTATGCTTGCGCCTCCAGAGCAGCGCGCGTTATGTGCGCCTTACTCGTCTCCCGCGTAATACCCGCAATCACACCGCGCGCATCGGGGTTCCAATACGGTGCTCCTAACCCTGTAAAAGCCGGGACAAAATAAACTTCATTACTATCGGTAACAGAACGGGCTAGAACCTCGCTTTGTGCAGCATCATCAAAGAACTTCAAATTATCTCGAAGCCATTGCACAGCCGCCCCCGCTACAAAAATAGAGCCCTCAACTGCATATTGAATTTGCCCCTCGACGCGATAAGCCACGGTCGTCAACAGACGGTTCTCGGAGGCTTTAAACTGATCACCGATATGCATTAAAGCGAAACAACCCGTTCCATAGGTTGCTTTGATCATACCGGGCTTAAAACACCCCTGCCCGATCAAGGCAGCCTGTTGATCACCGGCCACACCACCAATCGGCAACACCGCCCCCAAAACACGCTCATCCGTATCCCCGTAATGCGCTACATTATCGCATACATTCGGCAACATCGACGCAGGCACTTTAAAAAGCGCAAGCAGCTCCTCGTCCCATTTCTGCCCGACAACATTATACAGCATGGTACGCGACGCATTTGTCACATCCGTCGCATGCACAGCACCATTCGTCAGCTTCCAGATCAGATAACAATCAATCGTACCGAACAACAAATCACCGGCCTCGGCACGCGCTCTTGCGCCTTCAACATGATCGAGTATCCATTGAATTTTTGTTGCAGAAAAATAAGGATCAAGCAGCAAGCCCGTCTTTTGTGTAACCATTGCCTCATGTCCGCTTTCTTTCAACGCTGCACAAACATCTTTTGTCCTGCGGTCCTGCCAGACAATCGCATTATAAATCGGCTCACCCGTAGCTTTGTCCCAAACAACGGTTGTTTCCCTCTGATTGGTAATACCGATTGCCTTCGGTTTTTGCTGCGCCCTATCCAGTATTTTTTTGCAACAGGATAAAGTGTCATGCCAGATATCATGCGCATCCTGCTCGACCCAGCCTTTGTTTGGGTAATGCAGGGTCAGTTCCTTTTGTGAGACATCCAGAATATCTGCCTCTTTCGAAAACAAAATCGCACGACTGCTCGTTGTACCCTGATCTATAGACAGCAAAGTGGAAGGATCGGTCATCGCGACAACTCCTTAACAAGTTTTGGCAAGACCTTCGCAACAGAGTCGATTGTAGCCTCTGCAACATGCAGCCCTAATTTTGATCTACGAAAGAAAACGTCTTCCACCTCGCGCGCGAATTCAAAACGAACCAGATACACAATCTCCGCTTCATAGACGTGATCGCCAAAATGGCGCCCGAGGTCAGTCACAGTCTTTGCGCCTTGTAAAAACCTGTCCATCCTTGTCCCGTAAGCACGGGCATAACGATAAACCAATTCCGGCGGCAACCATGAATATTTCTGCTGATAATCATATACGACCTGATCAAACTCATCGGGCGCGAACTCTCCGCCCGGCAAGGCCTGATGCGCTGTCTGACAGGGCACTCTTTGTGAGCGATACTGCAACAACCGGTTCATAACCTGCTCCGCCAAAACGCGGTATGTTGTCAGCTTCCCTCCAAAAACAGAAATCATCGGCGCACGGGATTCCAGATGCTGGTGCAACACAAAATCGCGGGTAACACTGCGGTTATCATCGTTGCCATCATCGAAAAGCGGACGAACCCCACTATAGGTCCATAACAAATCAGACTTTTGGATTTCATCTTTGAAATGCGTGTTATACGCATCAATTAAATATTCGGTTTCGGCATCAGAAATACGCGGATCATACAAGTCCTTATCAAACGCCTCTTCTGTCGTGCCAATCAGAGTATATTGCCCCTCATAAGGGATAAAAAAGACAATGCGGCCGTCTTTTTGCTGCAATATATATGCCTGATCACCTTCAAATGCTCGCGGAATAATCACATGCGACCCCTTGACCAGCCTGACATTCGGGACTGGCTTCAAACCATTATGCAGCCCTGAACTCTCTATGACCTCCCGAACCCATGGACCACTCGCATTCACGACCATTGCTGCGGTTATCATACGCGCATCCTCGTCGTGGCTTTTAATCTTCACCTCCCAGTAGTCGCGCTGCGGAGTCAATCGCTCACAGACGGTTCTGGTCAAAATTTCTGCACCTTTTTCCGCAGCATCAACAGCGTTCAAAACTGTCAGCCGTGAATCATCAACCCAACAATCGGTGTAGGTAAAACCCTTTTTGTAATCATCATTTAGGGGAACGCCTAACGCGGTACCCACAAGCTTCGTTGCTGTTGATCCGCTTAAAAATGCACGTTTAGCAAGGTGGTCATATAAAAACAAACCAAGCCGGATCATCCAGTAAGGACGCTGTTGCGGACTGTGTGGAAGAACAAACCGCAACGGCCAAATAACGTGCGGCGCAATCCCGAGCAGCTTCTCACGCTCACGCAGAGATTCGCGGACAAGCTTGAATTCATAAAACTCTAAATACCGTAAACCGCCATGGATCAGCTTCGTGCTTGCCGAAGACGTCGCCTGCGCGAGGTCTTTTGCCTCAACAAGTAAAACGGACAAACCGCGCAAAGCGGCATCCCGCGCGATCCCGCACCCGTTTATTCCACCACCGATAACTACAAGGTCATAATCTGTTTTGCTCATACCCATACAGAGTATCGCAACCCGTTCACGCTTTAAAGATGATGCGAGAACTTACGCAGCCATTTTATACAAAATCACACGTAATTTCGCTTCCAGTTGCTTGGACGAAATCGGTTTACGGATATACGCCGTAACACCATGTTTTTTCGCCGCCGTAACAGATTCCACATCGCTCCGGCCTGTAACCATCAAGAACGGCAGAGAACGGTCGATTGAGCGTATCTCTCTGAGAAAATCAACACCGCTCATCTCCGGCATGTTCCAGTCACACACAACCAGATTGATAAAATCAAATGCTGTGTCGATAAAGTTCATAGCCTCCGTACCGTTTCCGGCTTCGAACACTTCCGCCACGCCAAGTTCAACCAACATATCCCTCAACACCGCGCGCGCATCATCCTGATCTTCTACGATCAACACTTTCAAATCTGAAAATTCATTACTCATATGACTTGCTCCTTATCTCGGTTATCGGGAGTGGTCTTTTTAACCCAGCGCGATGTCCTGACCTGACCCGACCCATCATTTTCGGTTAGCGCGTTGTAGATAATCTGTATCAAATCCTCATGAACAATCGGCTTGGCAATGAAGTCAGCACCTTCAGGAATTTCCGAACGCGCGCTTTGGCTGTTTGCCGGATAACCACTCATGAAAATCACCTTCATTTGTGGCTGAAACTCCGACATCAAATCAGCCAGATCCACACCGTTTAACTCGGGCATAACAATGTCCGTCAGCAAAAGGTCTATTGTGCCGTCATAAGTATCCTCAAGATACAGGGCCTCATGACCATCACTGGCGCGCAAAACCTCCATGCCGAGCTCCTCCAGCATGTTCCCCACCAGCTCCCGCAAATCATCTTCATCCTCGGCGAGCAAAACGGTAAACCCTGCAAAAGACAGACTGTCTAAATCTTCGACATTACCCGTAATTTTTTTCGGCGATTTATCGGTTGTCGGGAAGTAAAGACGCATCGCCGTCCCCTCTCCCACTTTTGTCTCGACCTTAACCAAACCGCCCATTTGCTTCATAAGCCCGTAAACCATCGACAAACCTAAACCAGTGCCCTTCTCCTTCCCTTTCATCGTAAAAAACGGGTCGAAAATCTTTTCAACAATATCCGGTTCTATGCCCGTCCCGGTGTCTGCGACACTCAATACGCAATAGCGGCAATCCGACTTATCCTTAAGCTCAGGCGGAAGCCTCTGTGGGTCACAGCCCCTGACCTCAACCATCAAAATCCCGCCATCAGGCATCGCATCGCGTGCGTTCACGACCAGATTCATAACAATTTGCGTTAGCGTGTCAGGGGCGCACTCGACATACATCGGCGTTGAATCACGCAGCATATGAAATTTGATCGAAGCATTAAGCAACGGACGAAGAAGTTGTTGTTGCTCTTGAATAACCACGGGCAAATCAACAACAACATCATCTACAATCTTATGGTGACTAAATGTCAGCATTCGCTTGATCAGATTAGCGCCACGATCACTCGCCGTTTTGATTTTTTGCAAATATTCCAGAGCCTTGGGGTTGTTCTCATTCGCGGCAATACTCAACCGCGCATACCCGTCAATAATGGACAGAATATTGTTAAAATCATGTGCAACCCCTGCCGACAACTGGCCAAGCGCATCCAGTCTCTGCCCGCGGGAAGCCTCCGCTTCACGCATCTTCAACTCACCGATATCGTTCACAACCCCGATATATAATTCCAGATCACCATCCTCATCCAGAACAGGACTAAGCTTCAAATCAAACCAGTATTTACGCTTATATTTATCTTCATATTTAAGCTCAAACGTGCCCGCTTTCTGGCGCGTAATGAGCGTTGAAATCTGTTCGACGACATAAGTATTTCCGCGTGAGCGGCATAACTCAAAAAGGTCGTGACCTAAAACCTCTTCCTGAGAAAACTCGAACATGTCGCAAAACGATTTGTTCGCAAACGTAATAATATGCCGCTGATTATGATTGGCTTTGGTGATAATAATACCGCTCGTCGCGGCCTGTATTGCTGCAAACAGCTCATAGTTCTTTTGGTTCAAGAGCAGCAGTTCTGCTTCACGCTTCTTCGATTTCCTGACAAGGCTGAAAAAATAAGCGGCCAACAGAAGCGCGGGAACCACAAGCAAAGCTTCCAGACCGGCAAGCGCAATAATGTATCCTTCCCATTCCATCAAACCTCACAACAATCGCAACTATCAGTTACAATGTTATAAACTTCTTTATTAATTCGAAACCTTTAGAATCTTTGACATACAGGCGTATATGCCAAAAAATTGTGTCGAATTAAGCCTTTCAAAGGATACGTTTTGTCTCCAAAACGATTCTCGATACGATCAATGGTTTTAATATCGCTGCTCAGCTGCTCATCATTGGCGGGCAACAGCATCGTCCATGCCCAACAAAAACCCTCTACAAATCTTTACGGCGCGCTTGGTTTAAACACCATCCCGAACGCGCGTATGGATGAAACCGGAACCGTCCGCATCGGCGTCGCAACGAATGACCCCTACGTCCATTCCTTCATCGGCTTTCAGGTCGCTGAACCTTTATCCGTAACCTTACGTCAGACAGGCGAAATATCGAGCCTCAACGAAGAACCCGACAGGCTTTACCCCGGATTGGATTTAAAACTCAGACTGCTCAAAGAAAACGCCACCCGCCCCGAAGTCTCAATCGGTTTGCAATCTGCAATCGGACATCGCCGCACCGCGGGCGAATATCTCGCACTTTCAAAACGCCATAACAATTTTGACTTCACTGCAGGCTTAGGATGGGGACGGTACGGCAGCGCCGGACACTTCTCCAACCCGTTTAAAATCTTCGGCAATCATTTCGGCAAAAACCGCTTACTGGACGGCGAAGACCCGCACGAACCCGATGACTGGTTTACGGGTGATAAAATCGGCCTGTTCGCGGGCGTGGAATATTTCACACCATGGGACGGACTATCGCTAAAGGCCGATTACGGCGCGGACCGTTACACCGCCGAAAGTCAGGCATTCGGCTTTGATGCGGGCGCACCTTGGTCCGTCGGGCTGAATTACGCGCCGAATATTTACGGATATAACGGCATGGATCTCGCGCTCGGCATGCAAGGCACGGATAAAATCATGGCCCGCCTGTCCTTTGACGGTAATGTTAAAAACTGGCCCTCCGCCGCGCATAAAATTGAAAACCCCGCACCTTTCCGCGCATATAGAACGGGCATGAACCTGCCTAATCAAATGGAACTCAAGGCAGGATCGGAAGGCATCCAACT
>CAZLTT010000104.1:0-6574 GCA_964562515.1 uncultured Micavibrio sp. | reverse complement strand
TAGCAAAGAAGAAGCCGGCAGCTAAGAAGAAGGCGGCTCCTAAAAAGGCAGCAGCGAAGAAAACTGTAGCAAAGAAGAGGCCGGCAGCTAAGAAGAAGGCAGCTCCTAAAAAAGCAGCAGCCAAGAAAACTGTAGCGAAGAAGAAGCCAGCAGCTAAGAAAAAGGCGGCTCCTAAAAAGGCAGCAGCGAAGAAAACTGTAGCAAAGAAGAAGCCGGCAGCTAAGAAAAAGGCGGCTCCTAAAAAAGCAGCAGTGAAGAAAACTGTAGCGAAGAAGAAGCCGGCAGCTAAGAAGAAGGCGGCTCCTAAAAAAGCAGCAGCCAAGAAAACTGTCACTAAGAAAGTTGCAGGTAAGGCTACTGTTAAGAAGAAAGCTGCAAACAGTAATCGCAAAGCAACGCCAGTTAAGCGCGCGGCCAGTAAAGCGAAGACTGTAAAGAAGGTTGCTAAAAAGCCTGCAGTTAAAAAGAAAACTACTGCGAAGAAGAAAAAATAGTTCGCAATCGTTATTTAAGTGAGCATGAGCGCGGGGCTTCGGCCCCGCGTTTTATTTTGCGTGCCTGGTGCTTTGTCGTTTCTTCCATCGGTTTTGGGCTGTTTTTACCCGGTTTGTCTATCGCACTGAAATAAAACGATTTTTTTGTAATCGTGTAGTAGAGGTTTTTTGCATTGTATTAAAGGCAAAGTAAAAATTTTTTTGTATAAAAATATGTATTGTATTTACTGCCTTTTTACTGGGTTTTTATATTAGGTTTATATCATGTATAAATAAATATAGATTTATATTTATAGTAAAAAAATCATCTTTTATTTATTTTTGACGTGTAAGTTTGCTTTTTAATCTTGTTGTGACTATAACACTGTCTGTCATTATTTGAGTGCGTCACATTTGTACTCAAATTTCTAATTTTTTATTTAATCAAAACCGGAAGATGAGATTGAACAATGAGCCTAGAAACTCAAACTGTTAATAATTTGCTATTTAAAGTCAGCACGGATCAATATGAAGACATTGCGGAGAACGCGCGTAAGGCAGCGGCCCGAAAAGTCGGTGCTCGAGAAACATCTGTTGAAGCCAAAACTGTATTGCACAAAGAAACGGTCCTGACGTCGTTGTTCGATACCGGCCCTAAAGTTATTGAGGTTGATAATTTTGATGAGCTAGATGCCAAGGACTGGCAAGGCGCGACAGCTGTAACGACATTGACGGACAAAAAAGGTCGTAACCTCGGTGAGGTTGTTTCTTCCGCCGATGAAGGTCGATGCGCTCGTGTGTCTGTCGGCGAAGCGACTGTGCCGCCAGTGATGGAGGCGTTTGAAGAAACAAGTTTGTCCAAAATGATTACGGCTTTGCAGCAGCCTGAAGTGTCTTCGTCGCTTAAGAGCACCACGGCCATGGATCGAGCCGTTCCTGCGGTTTTCACATCCGAAGAGCCCGCGAGCGTGTTTTCAACACCCGCTACAGAAACTCCATCCTTTGCCCGTTTTGTCGAAGCTGTCGTTAGCAGCCTGGATAAAGCGGATAGTGGCGCAACATTTACAGAGAGCAGCGATTTCTTGCCGGAAATCAAGGAAGCGATGCCGGGATTCTTTGCCATGATTGCGTCTAATGACGATGCCGCACCAAGCTTTGCCGGACGCGGTATGGGCGGCTATGCGCAAGAGGCTGTGACTTTCGCCCATGAAGGGTTGGGTGTGCGCCGTGATGTGATTGATACACGCCACAGCGAGCTACAAGATCGCTTTATGAAGGTAATGAAAGCAATTTCAGCGCATGAAACCACAACGACAAAGACTGTCGACTTTGGTTTGGATCTTGCTGCCTAAATCAGCGGTTTTTTACCACTCATAACCCAGTTTAAGAGCATATGTGGTGTCTTCTTCGTCGACGCCCGGTTCAGGGTCGTTGTCCCAGTCGAAGTCGACTTCCGCAGTTGCGACTAGGCCTTTACGGATAGGAACGCGCACACCGCTTTCGCTATCGAACAGAAATGCATCGGCGTCGTCTGCAGGAACGAGAAGCTCGTGTTCGTGGAATATCTGGATGATGTCATCCCATAATTTCTGATCGTAATCGGTGGCCTCTCGAATGACGACAGAGTCCTCGGAGCTGCCGTCTTCAAATTCTTCGCGAAGATAAGACGGGCCGAGAATGAATTGAAGGTTCAGATCATCTTGTTTGAATGCTTGGTACCCCAAACCCAGACCGGCAGTTGTGCGTAAATCAATCTCATTAATATCGTCTTGTTCGAATTCCGCCTCGGCGTTCAAAAACCATTTGGGACTGAAGAAATAGTCGTACTGCCCTTCGATGGAGCGGTTGTCTTCGGTTTTCTGATTGTCGTCTTCCTCGCGGTTGTAATCAGCCTTCAGCGTCGCACGGTGGCGAAGCGTTTCTCCGTCCATCCATTCGGCTTTCAGCTTGGCGTCAGCATTAATGGTTTCTTCTTCTGAATTCCCTGTTTGCAATGTCGCACCGATATTTGCTCTACCGGACCAGATTGCGCCCCAAAGCCCCGTATCATATTCGGGCACATCGTCTTCGACTGCCTTTGTGGTGTCTTCGACAACTTGTGTAATCGTGCGCGCGGGAGCAGGTTGTCTGACTTCGCTTGGTGAAGCGTAGCTTACGGGCTGTGCCGGGCCGTCGAGGCTAAAAATCGTTACAGAGGGGTCGTATGCCGGAAAGCTCTGTGCGTTTACGGTTGCGGGTATAAGCAACGTTGCTGTCATCAAAGGTAATGTAAGTTTTTGCATGGTTCGTCCTAGCAGAAAAAGGCGCGTGTACTGCCGCGTTCGGGCGGCGGTTAGGGTGTTCGCGTGCTGTTAATGCTGTGCCTTTCGTTCTTTATGAAAACGTTGGGACTATAGCGAAGCCTTTGTAAATTATGCAAGTTTTATCTCTTAACCCGCTTTAGGCAAGGTTTCTGTAGCTCGGCACAAGCGGCTCATTTCCGCCCATATAAAGATCGGAGGACGCGCGGTCTTGTTCAGGGTCAAAGTAGCCTCTAATCGCTTCAAAGCCTTCTGCCTGAAACCTTGGAGAGATTTCGCCGGTATAGATGCGTGAGGACTTATCGACAGTAAAGAGTTTATCACGTAGCTCTTCGACCATCTGTTCAAAGGATACGGCTTGTTGTTCGAAGCTGTCTCCGTAGGAGCCGATATGGCGCGGGTTATAAATAATGCGCTGTATTGGTTTTTGTTGATCAGACAGTTGGTCGATATATGCGCATGGTAAGCGCACGTCATCCTTGACGCATGCTTCTTCTCTATATGTAGCGAATGACAAAATTCGCCCGTCATCCATCGCGTGTTTTAATGTGACCAGGCCACTCTGGAATATTTCCATTTGCGTCATGGGCGCGGGAAACATGACTTTGGGTGTAAAGCCACGGCGACTACCGTCTGTTACGAGTGATTGCAATGATGCGGGGTGCAGGCGCTCTTCAAAGTCCATATGTGGTGGCAACATGTGGCGCATTTCATCAATGGTCAGAAAACGAAAATCCTCGGCCTTGCATTTGTCGACATCGACGTGGCGGGCCAGTCTTTTGAGGTTGGCTTTATCTCTGATCAGATAAAAATCGATCGCTTCGCCGTCTTCATACGTGTTTATGTCGTTCGGATCGCGTGTGTCGTTGCGGCGTTCCCACCATTTTCCTATCCCGTGGGCGCTTTCGTGAAATGCGATATCCAAAGATGCGTGTGCAGCGGCCAAGCCACCGATGGCTGCGCCAAGGCTCGGGTCTTTAACGGCGAGGAAGCCGCCTGCGACCAGAAAACCGCCAGTCAGGAATATGCCGCGCTCTTGTGTGTATATGCCTATATCGGCCAGCACTTTTTTAAGCTTCATGCCTTCATTCTTGTAGGGGTCGTCGGCATCCCAGATGCGTGACGTTACGTCTTGCCAATGTGTGGCGAATACCGACTGTGCCTCCGCAAGCGAGACGTTCTTTGCAAGCTTTTTACCCATGATCGAAGGCATTTTTCCGGCCTTTACGCCGTTGGGTAGAAAGCCTTCGCCGCTGCGGTTTCTGGGGATTACGACATCCACGCTGTAGCGATCCTGTCCGGTTTGCTGGATGGCGTAGGCCATATGCTTGTTGCCGTATATGGTCAGGTCATCAAAACGCATGCCGTAAATGTTAAGGTATTCTGTACTGAGTTTTCGAATTGCGGTGTTGTGAGCGCGCATGGTTTTTTGAAAGTTTTGGGCGCGTTGTGGCGGGAGGATTGAGCTGCCGGGTTGGATACGTTGGGCGGATACACCATAGCTTCGTCGTAGGCCTTTGTCGGTGGGTCGTATCTCTCCGGATATCGGGTCTCGTTCTCCGCGAAGGTTGTCGGCGACTTTGGAGTGGAGCATGACGACTGCGTTATTCACCTTGTCCAATGCCAGCCTGTAAATCCCCTCCGTGTTGACCATCAGGCCGCTGAAAATTTCGGGGTCTTGCGGGTCGTCTGCTTTGCTTACAATCGTACTTGGTCTGTCGGGTCTGAAATAGGCGGAAGTTTCGCCCACACGACCTTGGAAAGTCGCATAGACGCTGGGGTCTAACCGTTTCATTGTGTCTGCTCCGTTACGCAGTTTGTGTTTTCGGCGCCTGTATATGCCCCTAATTTCAAAAATGCAAAGAAAATTTTTGCAAGTGCGAAAAGATCAGCTTTTCTCGTTGTTTATGCTGTATTTTTTGATCCCAAAGCATATATTCATCCTATGCGAGGCGTAGTTGAATTAAACCAGACAGCAGTCGAGATGCAGAAAACGGGAACGGAGCCGACGATTCCGTTCCGCATGGATACCGACTTCACGCCTTCGGGGGATCAGCCCGAAGCGATCAAGCAGCTGGTCGAAGGCGTGCGTGACGGGCTGACCGATCAGGTGCTGTTGGGGGTGACGGGGTCGGGAAAGACCTTCACCATGGCGCATGTGATACAGGAGATGCAGCGCCCCGCGCTTATCCTCGCGCCGAACAAAACATTGGCCGCGCAGCTCTATGGGGAGTTCAAAAGCTTTTTCCCCGATAACGCCGTCGAGTATTTCGTGTCTTATTACGATTACTATCAACCCGAAGCCTATGTACCGCGCACGGATACCTTCATCGAGAAAGACTCCTCCATCAACGAGCAAATCGACCGTATGCGCCACGCGGCGACTCGGGCGTTGTTTGAGCGCCGCGATGTGATCATCGTCGCATCCGTGTCCTGTATCTACGGTATCGGGTCAAAGGAAGATTACGCTGCGATGAGCTTTAACATCATGCAGGGCGATACGATCGACCGGCAGGAACTGATCCAGCGCCTTGTGATGCTGCAATATACGCGGAACGATCTGGCGTTTGAACGTGGGGCGTTTCGTGTGCGCGGTGATGTGGTCGAGCTGTTTCCTGCGCACTTTGAGGATCGCGCATGGCGGTTCGATATGTTCGGTGACGAGATCGAGAAGATCACCGAGTTCGACCCGCTGACGGGGGAGAAGTTTCAGGACATGGAGGGCGTGCGCGTTTTTGCGAACTCCCACTACATTACGCCCGGCCCGACGATGCAGCAGGCGATCAAGCAGATCAAAAACGACCTTAAAATCCAGATCGAATTTTTCGAAAAGAATAACAAGCTGTTGGAAGCACAGCGCATTGATCAACGCACGCAGTTCGATGTCGAGATGTTGGAGGCAACAGGATCGACGAAGGGGATCGAGAATTATTCCCGCTATCTGACGGGGCGCGCACCGGGTGAGCCACCGCCGACCCTCATCGAATATTTGCCCGATGATGCGTTGATGTTTCTGGATGAAAGCCACGTGATGGTGCCGCAGATCGGCGCGATGTATAAGGGCGACCGCGCGCGTAAAACGACATTGGTCGAGCACGGGTTCCGCCTTCCCGCCGCGGTTGATAACCGCCCGTTGAAATTCGAGGAGTGGCAGCAATTCCGTTCCCAAACCATTTATGTTTCCGCGACACCGGGGGAGTGGGAGCTGGAACAAACGGGCGGCGAGTTTGCCGAGCAAGTTGTGCGCCCGACGGGGTTGATTGACCCGCCTGTCGAAATTCGCCCGACCGAACATCAGGTGGATGACTTGATGCATGAGGCACGCGAAGTTGTCGCGCAGGGTGGGCGTTTGCTCGTGACCACATTGACCAAGAAAATGGCGGAGGCGCTGACGGAATACCTCAATGAAAACGGGATCGCCGTGCGGTACCTCCACTCCGACGTGGATACGCTGGAGCGGATCGAGATTATCAATGACCTGCGTAAGGGGGAATTCGACGTGCTCGTTGGTATCAACCTGCTGCGGGAGGGGTTGGACATTCCCGAATGTATGCGCGTGATGATACTGGACGCAGATAAGGAAGGGTTCCTACGTAGCAGAACATCACTGGTGCAGACGATTGGCCGTGCCGCGCGGAACGTGGACGGTAAGGCGATTTTATACGCCGATAAAATTACCGACAGCATGCAATATGCGATTGATGAAACCGCGCGCCGCCGCGAGAAGCAGATTGAATACAACACCGAGCACGGCATCACCCCCGAAAGTGTGCGCAAGAATTTGAGCGAGGTGATCTGGAC
>CAZLTT010000103.1:0-6638 GCA_964562515.1 uncultured Micavibrio sp. | reverse complement strand
CGCCAGATACAGTCGGGCAAACCTCTCTCTAAAATATACGGCGAACGCGAATTCTGGGGGCTGCCTTTTGGCGTTACGGAAGACACGCTCGATCCGCGTCCGGATACGGAAACACTCGTCGAGGCCGTGCTAAAGAAGGTGGATCATGACCGTCCTGTATCCATCCTCGATATGGGCACAGGTACAGGCTGTATATTGATCTCACTGTTGCATGAACTGCCTAAGGCAACGGGAGTAGGTATAGATATATCCGAATCCGCCCTAAAAACGGCGGAGCAAAATGCAAAAAAGAATGATGTTGATTCACGATGTGTGTTCACACGAAGCGAATGGGGCGCAAATGTGAATCAGAGCTTTGATATTGTCGTCTCGAATCCTCCGTATATTTGCTCGGATGTGATTCCCGAATTGCAGGATTCGGTTAAAAACTACGATCCGATTCTGGCTTTAGACGGAGGTAAAGATGGTCTGCAAGCCTATAAAATAATTTTTTCCCAATTATCAGGGCTTTTAAAGCCACAGGGAAAAGCGTTTTTTGAGATCGGTTATGACCAATCTGAAACCGTTGCGCGACTCAGCAGGGAATCGCGATTTTCTGTAGTCGAATCATATGCCGATTTCGCAGGCCACATAAGGGTTTTAGAGGTGTCGCCAAATGATCGCAGTGGGGATAAGTAAAAAAATATTTTGAGAAGCCGTTGATCAAAATCGACGCCTCGCTGTACTGTAATTTCATCAACACAAGATCAACGCAAGATGCGGTTGGGTGTTGGAAGTGAAAACCCAACATTTAGTATTAAAGGCCTTGTCGAGGCTAGCCATACGTACAGAAATCATGTATGGTGTACGTATATTATGTGATAACGATATGAGCGATAAACAGGAAAAAAAGATGAGACACGGAAGTTCGAACAGACGCCAACGTAATAGAGGTGGTAGCCGTCGTGGTGGTAACCAACAACGGTCACAAGTTTTTGATAGTAATGGCCCAGACGTAAGGATTCGCGGGACTGCGCATCAGGTTACGGAGAAATATGCGGCCTTGGCTAAAGACGCTGCATCATCCGGAGATCGTATCCTTGCGGAAAGCTATTTGCAGCACGCAGAGCATTATCAGCGCATTATTAGCAGCTGGGATGATGACCAAAACACTCGTACAGACCGTACGCCTGCCAAGAGCAAGAAAGAAGATGGCGCCGAAGGCGAATTAGCGTTACCTTCCAGTATCTTAGGTGAAGGTTCTCAAGCTAAACCTCAAGAAACAGCGGTAGAGGCAGCAACTTAAGCTTTTCATCAGCTGTACGTATAAAGTTTTTGTTTTTAAAGGCGGTTTTAAGACCGCCTTTTTTATTCTTCTGATATACTGAAATAACAAAATGAAGTGTTCTGCACTTTAATTTCAAATCAACCGTACCTATAGTTATTTCATGGATTTTGATAAGTTAACCGAAAAGTCGAAAACTCTTATACATGCCGCGCAAACACTGGCTTTGCGTAATAATCACCAATCCCTTGAGCCTGAGCATTTGCTCAAGACAATGTTGGATGACGATGATGGGCATGTTCAAAAGCTACTGAAATCATCCGGCGCGAATTACGGTCGATTGAAGGGTGACCTCGATAAAGCGATCGCAAAGTTTCCCGCTGTTGATGGGCCGGGAGCGGGTCAGTTACGCCTTTCAAGTGATTTCGCAAAGATTGTCGATAACGCACTGAAATTAGCTGAAAAAAGCGGAGATAAGTTTGTCACCGTTGAGCGTATTTTACAGGCAATGCTGCTTGAGAAAAAAGCCGATGTTTCCGGTTTGCTTGAAGATGCCGGATTAAAGGATCAGGCGCTCAATCAGGCGATCAACGATATCCGAAAAGGCCGCACCGCAGACAGCGCATCAGCAGAAGACGCCTATGACGCGCTCAATAAATTTGCCCACGACCTTACAGCCGCCGCTGAGGATGGCAAACTTGACCCGATTATTGGACGTGATGAGGAAATTCGCAGAACGATTCAGGTTCTATCCCGCCGAACAAAGAATAACCCCGTACTGATCGGCGAGCCCGGCGTTGGTAAAACCGCCATCGCAGAAGGGTTGGCGCAACGTATTGTCAATGGTGACGTGCCTGAAAGCCTGCAGAATAAGCGCCTGATGTCTTTGGACCTTGGTGCTTTGCTCGCCGGTGCGAAATATCGTGGTGAGTTCGAGGAACGCCTGAAATCCGTTCTGGATGAAATTAAGGGCGCGGCCGGAGAAATCGTTCTCTTTCTTGATGAATTGCACACAATTGTCGGCGCAGGAAAGGCCGAAGGGTCAATGGATGCAGGGAATATGCTGAAACCCGCTTTGGCCCGCGGTGAGCTGCATATGGTTGGCGCGACCACATTGGATGAGTACCGCAAGCATATTGAAAAAGATGCGGCACTTGCCCGCCGTTTTCAGCCCGTTTTCGTCAGCGAGCCAACGGTAGAGGACACAATCTCCATCCTCCGCGGGTTAAAGGAAAAATACGAGCTTCACCACGGCGTACGTATTACCGATACAGCAATTGTGGCGGCGGCAACACTGTCGAACCGCTATATCACTGATCGCTTCCTGCCCGATAAGGCAATCGATCTGGTTGATGAAGCGGCGAGCCGTATCCGTATGCAGGCCGATTCCAAGCCGGAGGCCTTGGATGAGCTCGACCGCCGTATCGTGCAGCTGAAAATCGAACGTGAAGCGCTGAAGAAAGAAAAAGATAAAGCCTCGAAAGACCGCTTGCAGGCCCTTGAAACGGAATTGAAGGATCTGGAATCACAGTCAAAGAAAATGACCGAGCAATGGTCTGCAGAAAAAGAAAAGCTGAATACAGGTCAGAAATATGTCGAGGAGCTCGACCGTGCCCGTATCGAGCTAGAGCAAGCCGAGCGTGACAATGATTGGGCCAAGGCCAGTGAGTTGAAGTACGGGACAATTCCGCAGCTAGAAGAGAAAATAGAAGCCGCCGCCGTTCATGAGGGCGGGGAGACAGCGCAGGAAAGTAAGTCCAGCTTGATCAATGAGGAAGTCACAGATGACGATATCGCAAGCATCGTCAGCCGTTGGACAGGCATTCCCGTTGATAAAATGCTCGAAGGAGAGCGCGAAAAGCTTCTGGCTATGGAAGAAAACCTGCAAAAGCGGGTTGTCGGTCAGGATGAAGCCGTTGTCGCGGTCTCTAACGCTATCCGCCGCGCCAGAGCAGGCTTGCAGGATTCGCGACGCCCTATGGGCTCGTTCTTGTTCCTAGGTCCCACAGGTGTCGGTAAAACCGAGCTGACCAAAGCGCTCGCGGAATTCTTGTTTGATGATGATACGGCAATGATCCGTCTCGATATGTCCGAATACATGGAAAAGCATGCGGTTGCGCGTATTATCGGCGCACCTCCCGGCTATGTGGGGTATGAGGAGGGAGGCTCGTTGACCGAAGCGGTTCGCCGCCGCCCTTATCAGGTTGTGCTGTTTGACGAGATCGAAAAGGCCCACCCCGACGTCTTCAATGTCCTCTTGCAGGTTCTTGATGATGGGCGCCTGACCGATGGGCAGGGGCGCACCGTCGATTTCAGTAATACATTGCTGATTATGACCTCGAATTTGGGCGCGGAGCATCTCGTGAACCAGAAAGAGGGCACATCGGTCGAAGATGTGCGGGAACAGGTTATGGATGCTGTTCGTTCCGCGTTCCGTCCCGAATTTCTCAACCGTCTGGATGAAATCCTGCTTTTCAAGCGCCTCAGTCGCGAACATATGACCGGTATTGTCGACATTCAGCTTGGATATCTGGAGGGACTGCTCGCGGATCGCCATATGAAGCTCGATATCGATGATAAAGCCAAGCTATGGCTCGGTGACAAGGGATATGATCCTGCGTACGGTGCACGTCCGTTAAAGCGCGTCATTCAGTCTGAGCTGCAAAACAAGTTGGCAGAAATGATTCTTAAAGGTGAAATAGCCGACGGTGCTTCGATCTCGATCAGCGAGAAGAAAGGCGATCTGACTTTCGAAGTTAAAAACCCGCCGAAAGATAAAGGCGAGGATATAAAATCGGTCGCATAGCCAGCGCCGCCCTCTTTGCATTGCCAGAAAGAGCGAATTGAGATACCCTTATGGGTGTAAAGTTCATTGACCTTCCCTTTCGAAGTTTCTCGACATGTTTAAAAAATCGGTTTCAGTCATCTCTCTAATGCTGCTCGGCGCTTGTGCTTATGTGCAAGACGGCGCTATTCAAGATGTCGAGTTTAAGACACCGGGCGCAACGAACGCTGTGTGCAACGTGTATGTTGATAAGATCAAATACCAAGTTAGACCGCCGCAAACTGTCAATTTGTTCAAATCGAAAGAAACATTGAAAGTCGATTGTCTCGCGCCCGGAAACCGCCGGAAAGTCGTGTATATCGAACCGAATATCGAACGCTCTTCATACGGCAATATAGCGACAGCAGGTGTCGGTTATGCTTGGGACGTAGCATCGGAAGCCTTATGGGCATATCCGGACATTATCGAGGTAAATTTCACCGATACACCGATCAAGGAATTTGACCTGCCTGCGCAAAACTCACCGGACATTAAACAGCCCGAAGACTACAAAATTGAACAATATTCGCCGTCTACACCATCACTGAACAGTGATAAGAACGCGCCGCCTATCGAGATTCTGCGACGTGAGGGCAGTGTTCAATCCACCCCGACCAATAATTTTGATTTTAGCGAGCCTGTGGGCGGTGCTGCGGGCGGAAAGGCTGAAATACAGACAGGGTCGTATGTCGGCGATGCTTTGAATCCGGGTGGAGCACAATCCGCGGGCGGTTCCGTGCCTCCGGTGTCGGGGCCGATGCCGTTATTGCCGCCATCAGCGGGAAATAACTAGCGTTTAGCGTACGCGCCTGACGCCTAATACTCTGCCGTAGATATCGACCAAATCACTCAATTTCTCTACAACTGTGGCCATTCGGCGTGATGTTGCATTCACGATCAATGTATCGTCCAGCATAATACCAACATGACGTTCGAAGAACACGAGATCACCGCGTTTTAAGGGGGCTGCGCCATATTCAACGGCTTGCCCTATGCCGATTTGGTCTTTTGTATCACGTGGAGACGCTATGCCGGCCGCGGCCAGACAAATTTGTACCAAGCCCGAGCAATCAATACCCGCTGCTGAACGACCGCCCCATGCATAAGGGGTGTAGAGGAATTTGAGCGCCATCTCGGCAAAGTCATCATGCTTGGCATCAATTGCGCCCAAATGCTCTTCGAATACCCATTTTCCGTTACCGAGTTGTACAAATCCATCCTGCTTTTGATCCGTAGCATACACGGGGGAAAGCATGTAGAGCGGTACAAACGGCTCGGCTTTGTAGTCCGGATTCTCGTATAGATGCGTCATCGGGACGATGACTTTATGCGTTTTGGGGCGGTGGGTTTCAGTCAGCAATTCCGCATCAACAAACCCCTCGTAACCGTCAGCTTCGACCTTGATCTTCGCAACATCACCTTTTTGGTTCTCAACACTCACGCGCTCACCATAGAGCAGGGTATTAATCGGCTCACCCGTCAGGTCGGGCGACTTGAACATAGTGGCAATGGGGGCGTCGATGTAATGAATATCAGCCATAACGATCCTGTAAATATTGGAAGAGGGTAAGAAGACCTGTATCAGCACCGCCTACGGGGCGTCCGGCCTTGCCGGAATGTTCCCATGCGTAACAATCCAGATGCACCCAATCGATGCCTTTTTCAACAAAGCTTTCGAGGAACAGGGCACTGTAAATCAAATCGCCCGGCAATCCTGCGCTGTTCACAAGGTCGCCAACAGATTTCTCGATATGTTTACGGTAGGGCTGCCAAAGCGGCATAGCCCAAACGGGGTCTTCCGTTTTTTCCGATGTTTTCTGGATTTTGCTCGCAACTTTGTCGTTGTTGGAGAAAAGAGCAGGGATATCCGGTCCTAACCCCGCACGGGCAGAGCCCGTCAATGTCGCGTAATCAATAATAATGTCGGGCTTATTTTCACTCGCATAAGTAAGCGCATCCGCCAGAATTAAGCGTCCCTCGGCGTCGGTGTTGGTGTTCTCGACATATAGACCTTTGCGGGATTTCACAATGTCACCGGGGCGGAAAGCCTCTCCCGCAACCGCATTTTCAACGGCGGGAATAATCAAGCGCAGGCGCACAGGCAGATTATGATCCATAATCAGCTTGGCCAAAGCAATTGTATGGGCCGAACCGCCCATATCCTTTTTCATGTACCGCATATATTGCGAAGGCTTGATATCCAGACCGCCCGTGTCAAAGACAACCCCTTTGCCGACCAGAGTAACTTTCGGGTTTTTAGTGCTTCCCCAACTTAGCTCGATCAAACGTGGCAAGCGCGGGCTGGCTTTACCAACCATATGAACAAGCGGAAAGTCTTTCTCTAGCTGTTTTTGGTCTTTGACGACTTTGACTGTGGCTTCATGCTCTTTCGCGAGCTTCTTGACAGTCTTCTCTATTTCTTCCGGCCCAAGGTCGTTGGATGGAGTATTCACAAGGTCGCGCAGCATAAAGATACTCGCTACCTTGCTGATGATAGGCGTGTTTTTGGTGGAGCTTGGTAAGACAAGGCAAGCTTTTGGCTTTGTTTCA
>CAZLTT010000102.1:0-6755 GCA_964562515.1 uncultured Micavibrio sp. | reverse complement strand
AGCGCCTGAAAGACGAAGAAGGCAAAAAGGCACACCCTACGCAGAAGCCTGAATCCCTGCTTTATCGTGTATTGATGTCATCAACAAAGCCGGGAGAGACTGTGCTTGACCCGTTTTTTGGTACGGGCACGACAGGTGCAGTTGCTAAGGCTACGGGGCGTAATTTCATCGGTATCGAGATGGAAGACGAGTATATCAAGCATGCAACGAACCGCATTGATGCCATTGAACCGATGAAAGACAACGTCCTCAATATTCAGACAAAGCGCGAAAAACCCCGTATTCCGTTCGGAACGCTTATCGAACGCGGCTTGCTCAAACCCGGTGCAATTTTGACGGATGCACGCAAGCGGCACTCGGCCAAGATTCACAGTGATGGTACGATCATAGCGATGAACCGCATTGAGAACATCAAAGGTTCTATTCACAAGGTCGGCGCCGCGTTACAAGATGCTCCCTCATGTAATGGTTGGACATTCTGGCATTTCGAAGATGGTAAAACAGCTAAACCGATCGACGCCCTGCGTGAGCAGATCCGCGATGAAATGGGAAGTAACTGATACAGATTAGTTGTAGTAAGCGTCTGCAGTCGGTTCATCATCAAGCCCCATTTGAGCTTGTTGTTTTTCCTGCATTTTAGCCTTCAAACGCTCCTGATATTTACGTTTGAGTTCTACTTCCATTACGGAGCGCTCTTTCTTACGTGTGAAGTCTTCAGAGAACAGCAGGTTTTGTTGTTCCTGGTCACCGTAAATTTCATAGTTTTCAAGAACAGCTAAAACTTTTGCCATCGGACCAAAGTTTCTCACGCGCTCCTCTTCCTTGTATGAAAAAACACGGAAGCGCAAAACAAGGTAAGCCGCTCTTTTTTCGTATAGCTCATCTTTTGTTCGGATTGCCGCACCTTTGGACATTTCGTTTTTGCCTTCAATGTACTCTCTGGCAACATCGGGTTCCACCTCGATAGTATCAAGGCTAAACGGACGGTTCAGCTCAACCAACAGCCCTTTCGGATAGCCCGGTATCTGTTTCTTGGATTTCCAGTCACAGACGTTCTTATACAAATCTTCGGCCAAAACCTCGAAACGGCGAACGCCCTTAATTTTGTATGGCTTCCATACATCGAATTCTTTTGTCTCCAGATTATATTCCGCAAAGCGCAAAGGCTGAACAAATTCAAAATGAATCGGGAAATCTTTTCTGTTCTCAAGCAAGAATACGCGGGCTGCGTCGCGGATACTGATCCATTCAAATTCGTTTGTGTAATAGTCACGGTAAAGGTCGCACTCATTGATCATCATGAAAAAATCAACGGCCTGATCGTCTTCAGGATCCATCTTCAACATACGCCAATATAACTGCGACAATGTTTTGTTATTCGGGCGCTCATAGATAATGTTTCGTTTTTCTTCCTGCTGCGCGAAAACATCGCCCGTTGGTAACAGCGTAAGAACACACATAGTCAGGGTTAGGAAAAATCTCATATGAATATACCGCTCGAGTGAAAACAAAAGATACTTAACCAGTATACTTTGCCTGAGGTTCTCATTCAACTTTTACAAGCAAATCAAGAATTAAGGTATAGTTTGAGCGCTTTCTTAAAAACCGTGGGCATGTTTTCGATTTCTGCGACGGGATCCGCAAAAAAGTGATTTTCGGGGAGTTTTTCCCCATACAGCTTGCACCTATGCGGTATGAGCTCCAGATCAAAATGCGTAAAAACGTGATGTATGTGCGTGTTCATCGGTGTTAACTCACGCATACAGTCACTGTGATCCGGTTTATCAGCGCCCCACTCAGTAGTAGGAAGGCCAAGCATTCCACCTAAAAGCCCCTTTTCTTCTCTCCTATGAAACAAAACCCGTTCGCGCTCGTCCTCAACAAAATAGACATGGCCAAAACGCCTGGGCCGTGCTTTTTTCTCGGCTTTCACAGGGTAGCTTGTTTGCCGCCCCTGAGCGTACGCCTCACAGCCATTAGATATTGGACAATTGCCACAGCGCGGAGCTTTGGGGATGCATATACGTGCGCCTAAATCCATGAAAGCCTGCGCCAAATGGCCGCAGTCAGCACCTGTGCCTTCATAAAAATTACCAGCAAAGCGTTTCAGTGTTGTTTTAGCTTTCGGTAGTGCCTCTTCCACAGCGTAAAAACGCGCAATGACCCGTTCGACATTACCGTCAACGACTACTGCTTCTTGCCCAAAGGCAATGGCCGCGATAGCTGCACTAGTGTAATCACCTATTCCGGGAAGCGCTTTTAGCTCTTCCTGCGTTGAGGGAAACGCACCGTCCAGATCATTCGCCACGACTTGTGCGCATTTATGGAGGTTGCGCGCACGAGCGTAGTAACCCAACCCAGCCCACTCAGCCATAACCTCGTCCTGCTCAGCCGCGGCAAGAGCCATAACGTTTGGCCATTTTTCGAGAAACTTTGTATAGTACGGAATGACGGCCTGAACAGTTGTTTGCTGGCACATAATTTCGGACAGCCACACCCGATAAGGGTCAGAGGCCTCCGCCCGCCAGGGAACATCGCGGTCATGTCCGTCGTACCATTCAAGGAGTTGTCCACGATATTCTTGAATGGCTTGTGTAGAAACCTTGTTCGAAATTGTCGTAACTGTCATTCTTGCGACTTCAAAAAAATTGAGTATGTAATGCGCCGTTTATCCGATGCCACCGCTAAAATTGCAGGGAAAAGCTTCGAACGCAAATATATTGCGATCGGGCGCATTGTGAACAATTGGAGAGATATAGTCGGCGAAAGACTTGCGGATAAGGCCCAACCTGTGAAAATCCATTACCGTAAGCAGAAGAACCAAGCCAAACCGTCTGCAACACTCGAGATAGCAACAAGCTCTGCCGATGCTACGGCTATGCATTACCAGAAGGACCTTATCCTCGAGCGCATCAATCAACTTTTCGGTGAACAATGGATCTCCGCAATCAGATTTGTATCTATTCCGTCAAATGCGCCGTTAAAACCGATGAAAAAACGTAAAGCCCCCTTGACGCCAGATGAAAAAAAGACTTTATCCGATATGGTATTATCCGTTGACGATGAATCCATGCGGGATCGTCTTCAGCAATTCGGCGAACATATTATTAAAAGCGAGAAATCATGAAAGTTAATGCGATCACGCTCAGATCAGGGAATGTAATCGAATATAACGATAAGCTTTGGGTTGTCGTGAAGAACGACATCCAACAGCCCGGTAAAGGTGCATCAGTTGCGCAGGTCGAAATGCGCGATTTACGCACCGGCAACAAGGACAATGTGCGTTTTCGTACTCAAGAAACTATTGAGCGCGTGCGTCTGGAGCAAGATGATTACCAGTACCTGTATGCCGAGGGTGATAACCATGTTTTCATGCATCAGGAAAATTTCGAGCAAATCGAATTGAACAAAGAATTAATCGGCGCCCCTGCAGCTTACCTTGTTGAAGGCATGATCGTAGAAGTAGAAACATATGAAGGTGAGCCATTAGGTGTTCGCCTTCCGGACACGGTTACGGTAGAAATTGCGGAGGCTGACCCTGTTGTTAAAGGCCAGACCGCAACGACATCCTATAAGCCGGCCGTTCTAACAAACGGTGAGAAAATTATGGTCCCACCCCATATTGATTCCGGTACGCGTGTTGTTATCAAAACTGAAGACGGCTCTTATGTCGAGCGTGCCAAAGACTAATGGCACTTAATTCTCCTATCATTAATGTCATGATCCGTGCGGCCGAGAAAGCCGCCCGCTCCCTTATTCGTGACTTTGGCGAAGTTGAACAGCTTCAGGTTTCACAAAAAGGTCCGGGTGACTTCGTGAGCGCAGCGGATCGTCGCGCCGAGAAGCTCATCAAGGAAGAACTTCAAAAAGGCCATTCATCCTACGGCTTCTTAATGGAAGAAAGTGGAGAGACGGAAGGCAGCAACCCAGATTTCCGTTGGATTGTTGACCCGTTGGATGGCACATCGAATTTCTTACACGGTTTACCGCACTGGTGCATTTCGATCGCACTAGAAAGCAAGGGTGAAATAACACATGCTTTGATTTACGACCCTGTCAAAGATGAAATGTTCACCGCAGAAAAAGGTCAAGGCGCGTTCTTTGCACGCCGCAAACGATTGCGTGTCTCAGGGCGTCGCGATCTGATGGCTGCAACCATTGCAACGGGTGCTCCGCGCAGGGCACAAGAATCCCAAGACCAGTTTATCAAAGAATATCGTGCTGTACTTCAGCAATGCCCGGGCCTTCGCCGTTTCGGAGCTGCGGCTCTGGACATGGCTTACGTTGCCGCCGGACGATACGAAGCGTTCTGGGAACGTGATCTGAAAATATGGGATATTGCAGCCGGTGCGTTGATCGTAAAAGAAGCCGGTGGTTTTATTTGCGATCTTGATAGCCACAAATCCTCACCTTTGGAAACGGGCAACATTCTGGCCGCGAACGAGCATGTTTTTAACGACATGAAAAAAATCCTCAAAGCGGCTTCAAAATAAGCGTATAAAGAAGTCATGCGATATTTCGTCTTTCTGACGTTAGTTTTCTTCCCCTTATTCGCCATAGCGCAGAACAGCTATGACGGCTACGACGCTTCACGCGGTCTGGCGCAGCCAACATTTAAGCAAAAAGCGCCCCCTGCCTCTGTCGAAATCGAAAAAATTATCGAAGAGAGCGACACAGTCTTGGAGAACGCGCAGAGTATTCTTGAAGAGTTAGGCGAAAGCACAGCCCCCGCGCCGACTAAAAAACCTGTAGCACAGGTAACGAAGCCCCCTGCTCCTGTGACTGCGGAACTCGCCGTAGACGCTGAAGCTGACTTACGCCTTGATTACACAGGAGATCAGACTGTGCTTGAAAACTCTCAAAAGGAGCAACTTCTCGAGAAAATTTTTGGTGAGTTGGAAAAGAGTAACAACAAGCGCGTGTTTGTTTACGCACACGCAGCCAGTCCGGATAAGGAACAAAGCCTTTCCCGTCGTATTTCACTGCAAAGAGCCTTGGATATCGAAAGTTATTTAAAGTCCCAAGGCATCGCCGAAGAACAAATCATTATCCTGCCTCTGGGTAACACCCAACAAAACGCAGATCGCGTCAATTTGGAAATCAAAACACTTTAGCAGTGGATAAAACGCAGGCAAGCCCGCAGAAACATTGACATTGACGCCCGCAGGCATTTTCAATAAAAGTACTTTACACAACAAATTCGCTGGCTAAAGGAAAGCTCAATGTCCGAGAAAAAAGGTCTATTCAATGACAAAAACCTATTCATCGTATTGGCGGTGTTATTCGTCCTTCTGGGGGTTGGGTACTTCATTTCGCTCGGGCCGTTGGAGCAGCCTGAAATCGACATAGACGTCGAAGAAATCGAAAAAGCCTATAATGCAGAAGAAACAAGCGAAGAAGACGCGGCAAGCTCTGAAACCGCGGCTGTTTCAGGCGACACACGTAGCGCTTCTGACATCGAAGCAGGCGTTCCTGCCGGTCAGGGTACAGCGAGCGCAGAAATCACAAACCTTCCTTTTGATATGGAGCTTGCAAAGAAAGAGCGCATTCTCGGCGACCCTTCCGCTCCGATAAAGGTTACTGAGCACAGCTCTTTTTCATGCGGACATTGTGGTAACTTCCACCGCAACACCTTCAAGCAATTCAAGGAAAACTATCTGGATACGGGTAAAGCCTACCTTGTTTACTCCGACTTTCCCCTGAATGCATCAGCGCTGCACGCAACATTGGCAGCTCGTTGTGTACCCGAGGACCGTTATTTCGACTTTGTTCAACACTTGTTTGAAAATCAGGAAAACTGGGCTACTGAGACTAACTACCTGAATATCCTTGAAGGCTATGCCGAGGAATATGGCCTTGCGCCTGAAACCTTTGCAGCCTGTGTTCAGAACAAAGAGCTGCAAGAGGCTCTGCTCAACCGCATTCGCGGCATTCAGCAGCAATATCAGATCAATTCGACACCAAGCTTCGTGATTAACAATCAGGAAGTCATCGGCGGTGCGCTTCCTTATGATGCATTCGTCGAGGCTGTCGAAGCCGCCGTTCAGCGTATTGAAAACGCTCAAGACGGTGCCGAAAGCCCTGAAGAAGAACCAAACGGGGCACAATGATCCAATTCACCCGACTGCGTATTAATGGCTTTAAATCGTTCGTAGATCGAACCGAACTTGATATCGGTCCGGGTCTGAACGGTGTCGTTGGGCCAAACGGGTGTGGTAAATCCAATCTGGTAGAAGCGTTGCGTTGGGTTATGGGTGAAAACTCGGCCAAGCGTATGCGCGGCGGCGGTATGGAAGATGTTATCTTCAACGGAACCGCCAAGCGTTCCAAACGTAATATCGCAGATGTATCCCTGCTTCTCGATAATTCCACCAGGACTGCTCCGGCGGCCTATAACAGCAGTGACGAGCTTGAAGTAACACGCCGTATCGAGCGTGATCATGGCTCGAACTACAAGATCAATGGTAAGACCGTACGTGCCCGTGATGTGCAGATGTTGTTTGCCGATACTGTTACCGGTGCGAACTCGCCTGCGATGGTTTCTCAGGGACGTATTACGCAAATCATTAACTCCAAGCCTTTGGAACGCCGATTGGTTTTGGAAGAATCAGCTGGTATCTCCGGACTGTTTGTCCGCCGACACGAGGCCGAACTTCGTTTAAGAGCTGCGGATACCAACCTCGCCCGTATCGAAGATTTATTGGGCAGCATGGAAGGCCGCCTAAACGCTTTGAAACGCCAAGCCAAGCAAGCGA
>CAZLTT010000101.1:4735-6807 GCA_964562515.1 uncultured Micavibrio sp. | reverse complement strand
GTAAATGATCCTGAGTTGGACCCCGATCTTCGCGAGATGTTAGAAGATCGTTATGGTGACATGATGGCCGAGTATACGGAGCCGACAGTTGATCCGGACATGACACCGCCGAGCGTTGTCACTCCCGGTGCGGATGCACAGGCACAAGCACCGACACTTCAATAAGTTTTATTGATTGAATTGGTAGTCGTCACGCAAGTTGACGGCTGTGATTTCGATTGTCGGTATGGGATCGAAAATTTCCGGATTTTGCATGGCGTGGTCGAGAGGGCCAAAACATCCCTTCGCGTTGTAAATGCCCATCATCAGAGTTCTGCGTTGTTCAGCCGTATCCTGAAAAATATCCGCATTGGTTCGCGTTTGATCAACGCCCTGGTCGAGCAAGAAGCCGCCAACGGCCAAGCCAACACCGCCGGTTACAGAGCCGATAAGGAACGAGCCAAGTGCGCCCGCTGCCTTAATACCTGTTTTTCGCATTTTCGCGCGGTCTTTGATTTCTTGTGTCGCATAAATCAGGTCGCGCATGACCTCTGCTTCTTGTGACAACGCATTACATTGCATTTCAACATCGCCTTCGTAGCTTATCTGCAGTGTTTTATATGCGTTCAGGTTGAATTCTTCTGGTTCTTTGGCAATGGTTGTTGCTTCTATGGTTGTTGTTTCGACAACAACCTCATTGTCCAGAGTTTGTAATTCTGCGTTAAGTTGACCGAGGATGCTCCGCATTTCTTTGAGGCGCTCGGAATCCAGTGATGTGGTTTTATGAACGCCTACGTTTTCAGCAGGAACAGCTTTTCCCGCCTTTGCCAAGTCTGTGGCCAAAGCGGACGGTGATGTCAGAAGTGTGATGGCGACGCAGAGACGCGTCAGAGAAGTCTTCATAGAATATATCCACTTGTATGCTCTCATTTTTATGAGGTTTCTGCAAGAAAAGCATTGCTGCCGAAGTTTTAGGTCTCGGGTTCCTGCTTTGGCGTATATTAGCGTTTACTGGGGACAAATTTGCATTGTAACTTGAGTGGGTGCAGGGAAAGGCTTAGCCTTTTTGTTTATGAAAACCTACCTTAAATCCGAACGCTTGATTTTCCGTGAATGGTCGGACGAAGACCGCGAACCGTTTGCGCGCATGAATGCTGATCCGCTAGTGATGCAGTATTTACCGCGATCGTTGAATGAAAAAGAGAGCAACCACCTTGTCGATAAATTTCAAAAGCACCTCGAAAAGCATGATTACGGGTTTTTCGCGGTGGAGGTTGCCGAGACAGGTGGCTTTGCCGGTTTTGTTGGGTTGAACCGCGTGCCGTTTGAGGCACCGTTCCAGTCTAGTGAAATTCCTCCGGTCGAGATTGCGTGGCGTCTGGACTATGAAGTTTGGGGGCAGGGATACGGTAGTGAGGCCGCAAAAGCTGTTTTGGATTTTGGTCTGAATGATCTGGATCTCGAAGAGGTCGTGTCTTTTACCGTTCATGATAATGCGCGTTCTATCCATATGATGGAAAAGATTGGTATGAAACGCGACAAGGGCGGGGATTTTCATTATCCGACTCTTCCCGAGGGGCATCCTCTCGGGGATTTCGTGTTGTATAGGGCGTCCTAGCCAATTTTGTGAATAGAATCGTGAATAACTTCGATTCTGCTAATAATTAAAGGTCATTGTAGTTTTCCACAATTGCGGGTATATTAAGGGAGTGTTAACGCACTTTCTTACTGCTTTCCCATTTTTAATTTTTTACAAGGATGACCGCGATGAAAACCTTCCGCGCCCTTTTGTTGGCTACTCCTCTTGCTCTTGCTGCCTGTGGTGACGGGTATGAGCTTGTGCAGACAGATACGATTTTCCCATACGGTAATCAGCGTACTGCGGGGTCAGGTTATGCTTATGTGTTGGCGAAATTGCTGCCGCCGAAGACGGAGCCGATCTTGCAACCCGTCGCACCGCGCACTGAGCCCGAGCCGATTCAACAAACAAAGCAGATTATTGAAGATATTCCCGAGCCTGTCGAAGAGCCGGTTATAGAAGAGCCGCCCGAGCCGATTGCTCAGGATCCGGAAGAGATTTTTCACGAACAGCA
>CAZLTT010000101.1:1723-4635 GCA_964562515.1 uncultured Micavibrio sp. | reverse complement strand
ATTTCGCGCATTTAATGCAGGTGGATACAGCAGGGTCGTTTTGCAGGCGTGCTTCTGAAATTCTTTCATCGCAAACAATGCAAAATCCGTAATCTTCGGTATTTATCCTGTCCAGTGCGGATTTAATTTTTACAAGTTCTGCTTCTCTTTTACGCTCTGTTGCCTCTGCCATTGATTGTTGCATTAAGGCGTCTTGTCGGGATAGGCGTCCCATGCGGGTCTGGTCTAGTTCAACAGGAGCGCGGGTTTGTTTACTTTTTTCGCTGTGCTCTCGCAATTCCTGTTGCCGTGCCAAGAGCTTTTCTTTGAGTTCTTTCGTATTCATTTGCGTAAAAGTTTAGGCTTTTTTGATTTTGATTGTCTGCAAAAATAACCAACCTTTAAACCAAGTTATTTAACATAATAATTATAGGGCATGGATTCACGGCCATGTCAGCAAGTGTGATCGTACACGTAATGAACCGTTGATGCCGCTTACATAATAATAAACATCAACACACATAATCCTAGACGAAAAGAAAGGGTGGACTCTCATGACATTGGATGTCGAAACAATTGTGGCTGTCTCTTTAATGATGGCTGTGTTCTCTGCCGTAGCTGCGGTGGGAACTTCTCTGGTCCTTGGGGCCGGATTTGAACGTTTGCGTAACGGCTTTGAAGTTGTTCGTAAACAAACAGGCTTTTTTAGCGATGCTATTCATAAACTCGAGCAAAAGGTCGAGATCGTAGATGAGCAAACGCAAAATTTCAGCCAATCAATCGGTCAATTGGAGGCCAAGGTCAGCAATGTCGGTGATCAGGCCAATGTCTTTAGTGACACAGTTGCGCAGCTGGAGAAAAAGGTGACTGTTGTTGACAAGCAGACCGGGTTCTTCAGTGATGCTCTGCATAAGCTTGAGAAGAAGATCGATACTACTGACAAGCATGAAGAGATTGTGGCTGAGAAGCTCGAAAAATCCGCAGAAAACGATCTCATCAGTACAGGTAAGGCCGAAGCGTTGGTCGCCCATGCTGAAGATTTGCTGTCACAGGTCAGTAATTTGGCCGACAATATTCAGGCACAGCAGAAAATGCCGATGACAGGTAATGATCTGCATCTGAATATGCCAAGAAACATTCAGCAGTTTGCTTATCAAGCTGCGCAGGATGAGGAAATTCGTTTCCACTAATCTTTCTTTAATCCTGACCCAACCGGTCAGAACTTAGAGCGGGCCTCTCGTGTTGGAGGCCCGTTTTTTATGGCGTGATTTAGGCGCGTTTTTGTTGGGGCTGGCTACTTGTATCTTTCGAAGAGCCGACCGGTCCTGCATTCTCCCAGAGGACTTCGAAGCGCTGTTTTTCAGCGTCGGCGGCTGTGCGGCTCGAGATCAGGATAATCAGAGACTCATCCCAGATTTGAATGGCGACCTTTGAGCCGTATATGAAGGTGAGGAAGTCCTGACCCGGTGCGCGGTTCTTAAGCCAGCGGCAATCATCGTCCGGACTTAAAACATTTTTGATGTTCTCGGCGGACAGGACGCGTTGGCGTATGCTGTTTTGTTTTAAGAACTGGATGTGGTCGAATAATTTTTGTGATGTGATTTTGCTCGACAATGTTGTGTCGGCGTTGCGCACCAGAATTTCCCCGTTTTCCTGTTTCAGGGTTTCATGGATGTCATCGATCAGTTCGCCAAGTGCTTGTGGGCCCCTCAGTATTGTTGTTTCTTCCGAGCGTTTACGAAGGCCGTTGTTGCTTTGAAATTCGATGTCGGCTTGCTCGAAGGCGTTACGGATGGCGCGCAAGGAATCCGCTTTAATATCCGAATGGCCTTTTTCGTAGTTGTTGATTGCCGTTTTTGAGAGGCCGGATGCGTTTGCGAGATCCTGTTGAGTCCAGCCCAGGAGGCCGCGTGCTGCTCTGCATTGTTCGATTGTAAGCATAATATGCGCTTTCCCATCATTTATATGATGTAATGATAGTGCCTGAAAAGTGGGAATAAAGTCAATTATAAAGACCATTAGTTCTTTTTACTGGTCTTTATTTGTTTTAAAAGTAATCTATACTTGAATTTTTGTTGCTTTTAGCGGGGTGTGAAATACGTGCACTCTTTGGAACTGTTACTGGTCAAACCCGAGACATCCTTTTAGAATGGTAAGAGGAATTAGTTTTAGAGGTGCGGCGTGTCTGTCTGGCTTATTTTATGGATTGTTGTTTCTGTTGCTCTGCTGGGGTTTCTCGGTTGGTCATTGCTTGTTCTGCATAATCAGAAAACGGCTTGGAAAAAATTTGCCGCTAAGCACAAGCTGCGTTATCGCACCAAAGCCACTATGGATAGCCCGGAAATAGACGGTAGCTTTGACGGCTATAAAATCGATATTTTTACAGGCGAGCATACGTTGGATATGGGCCGTTCGATGCGAAAGCTCACGGCTATAGAAGTTTCATTGCAGAGCAAGATGCCCGTTGACGGCGCTGTCGCGAGCGGCGGGATGATCCAGTTGGTTAAGGGGCTTGGCTTCAAGAGCGAAGTGCGTCCCGAGCATGAGCTATGGAATAGTTCCTATATGGCAACCGGCGATAATGCGCGCGCGGTATTGGCATATTTGAATAAGGACCGTTTGGAGGCTCTTATTCGTTTGATGCGTATCAAGCATAGCTGGGTGATTTTGATTTTCAGGAATGACCGGATGTTGTTACGTGTTGATACGCCGGATCCTTTGACAAATTTGGAGTATCTTGAGCGTCTGGTGAATTTGCTTGTGAAATCAGCCAAGGAATTGGAGCTTAAATCCGGCGAAAGCCGTGTGATTGAAGCGGAAGAGGCCAAGGGGCTTGCTGAAGATTCCCGTCTGGTTCTGGACGATGGCGGTGACGGCGACGCATCTTCTCTATCTCTTGAAGATGATGAGGATGACGCAGAGGTCGAGGCAGA
>CAZLTT010000101.1:0-1623 GCA_964562515.1 uncultured Micavibrio sp. | reverse complement strand
TAGAGTTTTACCATCAAAGTTTTGAGCGAATAGAGTTTGCGGATCTCCGAACATCGGTGTTTGCAAATGCTGCGGCTGATCGGTCAGGTTGAAGCCGCAAAGAATGTGGTTTTGGCCTAAGCAACGTTCAAACATTATCTGGTTATTTGCGCTGTCCTGAAAATTTAGTTGTCCGTGTTGTAGCGCTTTGTTTTCATTTCTAAAATTCAAAAATTCTTTTGTAAAATTCAGAACGGATTCTGGTTTTTTTTGCTGCGCTTCAACAGCGAGGGCGAGGTGGTCGTCGGACATGGGGAGCCATGCTTTTTCCGGTTTGTTGTCCGTCCATGGTAGAGGGGTTCGGCAACCGTCCCGTCCTTGCCATTCAGGCCAGAGATGTTTGCCCCATGGGTCCTGTAAATCCTCGAAGTTCAGTTTTGCTTCGGGGAGTCCGAGTTCCTCACCTTGATATAAGAATGCCGTTCCGCGCAGGCAGGTAAGCAGGGCAATCAGCATTTTCGCGCAGTCAGGATCGTGGGAAAAGCCGTCACTGTCGGGAAGCCATCGTGACACGGTCCGCACAACGTCGTGATTTGAAAATGCCCATGACGGCCAATTGCCGTCGGAGAGCTCTGCAAATTTTTCTAGCGGTTCACGGATGAAGTCGGCAGTGAGTTCTTTATGTTTTCCGCTCATCAGCTGGGTGTTGTAACAGGTGTTGAGCAGCCCTTCGCCTGTATATTCAACTGTGCGTTCGTAAGGGTGATCATCGCCGATCTCACCGAGCGTAAATGTGCCCGGATATTTATCCATCAGTGTTCGCAGTTTGCGCAAGAAGTCGAGATTTTCGGGGCGTGATTTATCGTAGATATGGTTTTGCTGCGAGTAGGGATCGTCGCCTTCGAATTGAACAGCGGGGCCGAGGTCGTCATCGCGCGGCGGGTTGTCTCGTAATTCGCGGTCATGAAAGTAGAAATTCACAACGTCGAGGCGAAAACCATCCACGCCCATGTCGAGCCAGAATTGCGCGATATCGAGAGCTTCTTGTTGCACATCCGGATTGTGAAAATCCAGATCAGGTTGTTCTTTGAGGAAGTTGTGCAGGTAGTATTGTTCGCGTTCTTCGTGCCATGTCCATGCAGGCCCGCCAAAGACGGATACCCAGTTATTGGGTGGTACGCGTTCGCCGAACATATCGGGTTTCGGGTCGGCCCAGACATAGTATTCGGGTTTGTCAGTAAACCACGGGTGTTGATCGGAGGTGTGCGACAGGACGAGGTCGATGATGATTTTTAAATTTAGCTCATGGGCTTTGTGCAGCAATTTTTTGAAATCATCGAGCGTGCCGAACATCGGGTCAACGTCGCGATAGTCCGCCACGTCATAGCCGAAATCTTTCATAGGGGAGGTGAAGAAGGGAGAAATCCAAATGCCATCGACGCCTAAATCCGCAACATAATCCAGTTTTTCTGTGATGCCGGGCAGGTCGCCGATCCCGTCATTGTTGCTATCGCGAAAGGATCGCGGATAAATCTGATATATGACAGCGCCGCGCCACCATTCATTCTCCGCTTTTTCTTTTTCACTGTGTTGTTGCGTCACTCAAGTACCTTCTTTTGTACGTTTCGTTCCTTGCGCCTAGTG
>CAZLTT010000100.1:0-6845 GCA_964562515.1 uncultured Micavibrio sp. | reverse complement strand
GCGCCTGTATGGTTCAGCTCGTCACGTTTGAAATAGACTTTCGCGCCGCCAAGCTCTTCGGTCGTGCTTTTGGCGAAGTATAGTGGTGACGGCCGTCCGACATAGTCGCGTTGCAGGATTTCCAGCTCTTCCCAGAATTTCGGATCGTCTTTGGCCGCATTATAGGCCTTTTCGACCTCCAAAATCAGCGGCATCAGGGTTTCTGCGACATAGCGCCCGCCATACGGGCCGAAATGGCCGCGTTCGTCGGGTTGGTTCATATAGGAATTGGCTTTCATAGCCGCTTATATAGTGCTTTTTACCGCTTCAATAAAGGCTTTTATCTTCGCAGGGTCTTTTTGGCCCGGCGCGCTCTCGACGCCGCTAGAAACATCAACGGCATTTGGTGATAGCTGTTTGATTGCATCAGCAACGTTTTCAGGGCTTAAGCCGCCCCCCAGCATCCATGGTTTGGAGAATGTGCGGCCTTCGAGCAAGCTCCAGTCAAAGCTATGTCCTGTGCCGCCCGGTAAGGTGGCTTTTTCGGGCTTTGAATCGAACAGCAACCAGTCGGCGGCGGCTTCGAAGCCTTCAATTCCTTCCAGATCGCTTTCCTCACGAACGCGGATCGCCTTCATGACTTCCATTTTGTATTTGTCTTTGATTTCCGCCACGCGCCCGGGTGTTTCGTTGCCATGCAATTGCACCATATCAAGCTGTATCCCTGTCAGGACACGTTCGAGCAGTTCATCGTCAGGATCGACGAACAGGCCGACGGAGCGAATGGACGTTGGTACAGCGCGGGCCAGATTCCACGCAGTGTCGAATGAGACGTTGCGCGGTGATGGTTCATAGAACACAAACCCGACAAATCGTGTGCCTGCATCAATCGCAGTTTGAAGATTTTGAGGGTCGGATAGTCCGCAGATCTTAACAGCGGTCATCGATCACGCGTGGCCACGTTTTGCATGGCATGTTGATAGTAGTTCGAGAGAACGGTTACGCCCAAAACGGTCAGCAGTGGTTGGAAATATAGCATGACAGGCAGGGCAATAAGGAAGCCCGCAATATTGGTAGCGACCATTCCGCCATCAGTACCACTCATGAAGACTAGCGGCATAATGGCCATGCTGGCGACCATGTAATAGAGCAGCAGTAAACCGATGACGCGGATAGAAGCACGGATATAGGCCCAAAGGAGTTTCCAGAAATATCCTTTTGTCAGACGGAAGGATGTCGACATGTCCATATCTGAATTGACCGCGCGGGCCGGAAAGTAGAAACAAATTTTAAAGGACAGGTAGATAAACATGACTGTAAAGATAATCGCAGCCAGTCCCATGGCTCCCGGGGTAGTGCTCATGCCTGAAATCATCAGGTAATTGAAGACATTCGGGATGATTAGGCTGACCAACATCAATACGAATATGAAATCTTTTTCATGTTTTTGCGGCGACCAGATGTCCATAGGTTCGGAATGGTCGGGGCCAAGCAATACCAGTCTGTGCCAGCTGATGGCGATTACTGCGTATACGTAAGCGATTAGCAGTTGCAGGATAAAGCCCGCCCAAGTGTAAGGGCTCGCGTACATTTCAGCTTGGAGATTATTAATTGACCCCATGACATCGCCGAAGGATGCATCGTCGCCATGCGCTTCCATGTCGGCCTGAAGGGTTACAAGTTGCTCTTCCATTTCAATGGTCGCGTAGTGTTGCGTGACGAATGTCAGAGCCATCAGGACTAAAATATAGACGCCGAGTTTTTTGACCAGATGAATGAACTCGGGCTGGTGCTGTTTAACAAAGGCACGCACATTTTCGGAAACGTCCGTTGGTTTTAGTGCGACATCATAATATTTCATGGGAGCGGTCCTTTTGTATTAATTGTCCTTGTCGAGGGCCTTACGGGCCTTGTTCATGTCTTGTTGAACAGAACCGTCAGTGCCAAGCGGGTTCTCTTTTACCGTTTCCTCAGAGGCGTTGTCTTCAACTGCTTGAGGCTCGGGGGCAGAGGATGACGAAGGGTTCGGGCCGTTTTGAAGTGCATGTTGGTAGAAATTCGACAGCACCGTGACGCCGATTACGGTTAGTAACGGTTGGAAATAGAATGTGACAGGCAACATCATGGCAACGCCCAACATGAAGGCGATATTGCCGATCATGCCTTCGCCTGCGCCTGCTACACCTGCTGCGCCCGCCAGAAACATAATACTGGTGAATGCCAGGAAGATGTAAGCAAACATGACCAAGGTAATACGCCATGCGGCAAGGAAGTTCGCAGCGATTATTTTCCAGATATACCCTTTTGTCATGCGGTAGGACTGTTTCAAGGTGATGTTATTTCCTGTGGCTTTTGACGGGAAGTAGAACAGGAATTTGAAAGTTACATATATCGCTACGAAGACAGCGGGGATGATTAATACGAATAACCAACTGGCTCCGGTTACGCCTGCGGCGAATCCCGCGATCAGCCCTGCGGTTAGGGGGATCATGAAAGCGATAAGGAAGACGAGGATACCCATACCGATGAATGCCCAGTCGCTGCTTTTGGGTTTGAATGGATTCATGGGCTCATAACGGTCAGGTCCGTCCAGAACGACCCTGTGCCAAGAGATCACAAGACAGGTAAAGAAGTAGCTTGCGATCAATTCACCGATGGCAAAGTCGCCGATATTTTCGCTATCGGGGTTTTCGGTAAACTGGAAATACGCAATGGCGACATCGATACCGATCAGTATTGCGATGAAAGGAATCAGCGGCTTAAACACCTTCCAGAAAATGTCTTTATGTTCTTTGACGAATGCTCTGGCGTTAGCGGCGGATTCTTTAATTCCGCCTGTGGCTTTATAAGGGGTCATGCTGCTTTGTCCTTTGTGATTGTATCTAGAATATCCTGTGCGGCAGCGGCAGGGTCGGCTGCGCCTGTAATTGGTCGACCAATGACCAGATGCGTTGCGCCTGCGCTTAACGCTTGTTCGGGGGTCATGACTCGTTTCTGATCCTGTGTTTGCGCACCTGCGGGGCGGATGCCGGGGACCATGAGCTCGAAGGATGGACCGCAAAGTGTTCTGATCTGCTCAATCTCAAGGGCTGAGCAGACAACGCCATCAAGGCCGCTGTCCTGTGTCAGTTTGGCCATGCGGGTTACTTGATCGCTCAGTTCATGTTGGTAGCCGACCATGCGGATGCTTTCCTGATCCAGGGAGGTCAGGATGGTCACGGCCAGTAACTTTGTAGCTGTACCGCATGCTTCTTTAGCGGCCTGCATCATCTCTACGCCGCCTGCCGCATGGACATTCAGGTATGCGGGGGCGAAGTTGTTGCAAGTCGCCCTCACAGCGCCAGCAACGGTGTTCGGGATATCGTGGAATTTTAAATCAATAAACAAGGCGGCGTCAGGGGCGGCTTTTTGAACGGCTTCGATGCCTTGGGGGCCAAATGCATTGACGAATTCCATACCGAGCTTTAATGCGCCGGTAACAGGGCCAATTTGTTTAGCCCATGCAGTTGCCTGATTAAGATCCGGCGTATCGAGGGCACAAAAAATCAAGGATGGATTAGCAGAGCTCATGGGTCACTATCTTCGCTTAATTTTCGTAAACTGACAAGTTCGCGTTATGCCTGAAGTAATTCAGGATGCGCTGTCTTGCTGTTTATTCGTGGTTGCTTTGGGTAAGGCAGGAAAAAATTCGTTTGATGGTTTCGCAGGATTTTCCGTTTTGTCCTTCAACTGTTCGACTTCTTTTTCAAGAGCCTTGATAGATTTTGATTGTTGGCGCTGAGTTTTGCGGGTTTTGCCTAAATTTATCCAGACAATGACAGCGCCGAGAGTAAACCCAAGGCCCATAAAGAGCAGTGTGATCAGATATAGCGGTAGCTCCAGTGGCTCGTGCAGGGGGCTGTAGACCAGTGATGTGGTCTGGCGGTTCGTTACAGCAAAGGCAATGAGGGCTATGGCAATCAGGCCGCCGATAATGTTTCGGATCAAAGCCATGGCAAAGGGTTAAACCTTAGTACCAAGAATCTTCAGAAGGCGGCGTATCGGATTTTTCATCGTTCAGGCGTTCACGCAATGCTTTACCAGTTTTGAAGAACGGTAGACGTTTTGCGGCTACAGGCACGCTTTCACCCGTACGCGGGTTACGGCCCATGCGGGCTTCACGATGTTTCACAGAAAAGGCTCCAAAACCGCGTAGCTCCACGCGATCCCCGCTGACAAGTGCGGCTGTGATCTCTTCAAAAATCGTATCGACGATTTTTTCGACATCGCGCAAGTACAAATGAGGATTTTGTTCGGCCAAACGCTGAATGAGTTCTGACTTGGTCATTGCGCCTTTTCCTTCCTTCGAAAAAGATGGCTTTGCACTGGCAAAGCTGCGGTTTTTCTCAAAAAACTAAACAACATCAATACGCTGTATACTTCTAGAGTGCCTGATATTGGGGTGGGTCGTCAAGGAAAAGCAGTGACTTTTTTAACCGCGGAAGCGATTTAAATTGCTGAATTGCTTAAAGAATTTTTTGAAAGTGCAGGCGGTGTGCCGCATACATGAAAAAACCGGGATCGCAATGGACCCCGGTTTGATATTCATTCAGTTATGGATGAGGACTATTTTTTGTCCGCATCTGCAGCGTCTGCGTCATCCGCTTTCTTCGCTGCTGCCTTTTTCTTAGGCTTGGCTTCGTCTTTGGCTTTCTCGCCTTCGCTGCCCTGATTCTCTTCCAGAGCGGCGCCGAGGATGTCACCAAGGGATGCACCTGATTCGGTTGAACCGAACTCTTTCATTGCCTGTTTGTCTTCATCGACTTCACGGGCTTTGATAGACAGGTTCACCTTGCGGGATTTCTTGTCGATTGTTGTGATTTTCGCATCGACTTTCTCACCGACAGCAAAACGGTCAGGGCGTTGCTCGGAACGCTCGCGGGACAGTTCTGTCTTCTTGATGAAGCCTTTGACGTTGTCGTTAACGGAAACTTCGATACCACCGGAAGTGATTTCAGTAACCGTACATGTCACAACTGCGCCTTTCTTCACGCCATCCATAGAACCTTCGAACGGGTCGTCAGTCAGTTGCTTGATACCCAAGGCAACGCGCTCTTTGTCTGCGTCGATTTCGAGGATCTTCACTTTAACTGTGTCGCCTGTCTTGTAGTTGCGCAGGACGTCTTCGCTTTCATCATCCCAAGAGATGTCTGAAAGGTGGACCATACCGTCGATTTCTTCATCCAATGCGATGAATAGACCGAATTCGGTAACGTTGCGGACTTCACCTTCGAACTCTTCGCCTTCCTTACGTGTTTCGGCGATGTTTTCCCATGGGTTGGACTGACATTGTTTCAGACCAAGGGAGATACGACGTTTTTCTTCGTCGACTTCCAGAACCATGACTTCGACTTCTTCAGATGTAGACACGATCTTGCCCGGGTGGACGTTTTTCTTTGTCCATGACATTTCAGAAACGTGAACCAGACCTTCGATACCGTCTTCAAGCTCAACAAATGCACCGTAATCGGCGATGTTTGTGATGCGGCCTTTGAGTTTCGTACCAACAGCGAAACGTGCGTCGATATTTTCCCAAGGATCGGATTCAAGCTGCTTCATACCCAGTGAGATACGCTGGTTTTCTTCGTTGAAGCGGATGACCTGAACATCGATTGTCTGACCGATTTGCAAGGATTCTGATGGGTGGTTCACGCGTTTCCATGAAATGTCTGTAACGTGGAGCAAGCCATCAACGCCGCCCAAGTCAACGAACGCACCGTAATCGGTGATGTTCTTGACCACACCTTGAAGAACCTGACCTTCAGCCAGATTGTCCATAAGGTCTGATCTTGCTTCTTCACGGCTCTCTTCAAGAACTGCACGACGGGAAACAACGATGTTGCCACGCGCACGGTCCATTTTAAGAATGTGGAATGGTTGTGGTGTATCCATCAATGGAGATACGTCACGAACCGGGCGAATGTCCACTTGTGAGCCCGGCAAGAACGCAACTGCGCCGCCAAGATCAACTGTGAAGCCGCCTTTAACGCGACCGAAGATAACGCCAGTAACGCGTTCTTCTTTTTCGTGTGCTTTTTCAAGCTCAACCCATGCTTCTTCGCGACGGGCTTTTTCGCGGGAGAGAACAGTCTCACCATCGCGGTTTTCCATACGCTCAACGAATACTTCGACGTTGTCGCCAACTTTGATCTCTGGGTCTTCGCCCGGGCGGGAGAATTCCTGCAAAGGCACGCGGCCTTCTGATTTCAAGCCGACGTCAACCAATGCAAAGTCATTGTCGACGGCTACAACCGTTCCGTTTACAACGGATCCGGTAAAGTTTTCTTGTTGTCCAAGGGATTCTTCCAAAAGCTTCGCAAAGTCTTTGGAATCGGTTTTGTCTTCTAAACGTGCTGCGGCCTGTGCCATTTTCATATCCTAACGTTAGAGGTTCAACTGCACCTTCACCCGAAACCATAATAGGCAAACCATCGGGCGGTGCGTTTCGAAGTCATGTGAGAGGGTCTTATGTGAGCCGCTGCTTGATTAATTCTAAAGCTTTATCAAGCATTTGGCCGGCATCCAGATCGGATGAATCTATAATGACTGCGTCATCTGCCGGCTTCATGGGGGCGGTTTCCCGCTCTGTATCCCGTGCGTCTCGCTCGCGCATATCCTTCAAAACGGCCTCATATGTAGCGGCAATGCCGCGGGATTGCAACTCTTTTACGCGTCTTTTAGCCCGAATCTCTGTTTTTGCGGTGATGAACAGTTTGATATCCGCGTCGGGGCATATGACCGTGCCGATGTCTCTACCGTCCAAAACCGCGCCTTTAAAGGCTTTTCCCGGCTCATTAGCAAAGTTTTTTTGCAGGTCATTCAGCACT
>CAZLTT010000099.1:0-6863 GCA_964562515.1 uncultured Micavibrio sp. | reverse complement strand
CGCAGCATTTTCCCAAACGGAATCACCGCTAACAATGATGAAAGGTGCAGCAAAATGCGAGAGAGCATTCTTGATGCCGCCGCCCGTATCAAGGATGTTTTCTTCGTGCGAAACTAGAGTTGCAGGTGCTTGCTCACGGTTTTCCAAATGCTGTTGCAGTATGTCTGCTTTGTAATGCGTGTTCACAACGCAGCGTTTGATCCCTGCATGTGCCAGTTCTTCCAAGGCATGATCGATCATGGGTTTGCCTTCGACAGCGACCATAGGTTTGGGCATATCGTTTGTGTAAGGGCGCAGGCGTTTGCCGAAACCGGCAGCGAGAATAAAAGCAGTATCGTCAATGGGTCCGGACATCAGGTTGTGCGCTCAATCAGAATCTTTCGTGAATGTTCCCCATTGTCCCCCGCTTGCAACTGAATGTCCAGTCTGGCGCGCGGTGTATATGGCCCTAGCCTTTCCGGCCATTCGACAAGCGTTATACCGCCTGATATGGCGTCTTCCCAACCCAGTTCGAAGATTTCTTCCGGATCTTCGAGGCGATAGAGGTCGAAATGGGCGATAGGCGCCAACGGTGTGTCATATAGCTGAACAAGCGTGAATGTCGGACTAGGAACCTCCAGTTCGGCATTCTTGGCAAGGGCGCGGATCAGGCTGCGTGCGAAGACGCTTTTGCCCATGCCTAAAGTCCCATGCAGGAGAAGTATGTCATCGGGGCGCAGGTCTGCAGCCAGATTTTCCGCGATTTTTCGTGTGTCTTCTTCGCTGTGGCTTTCATATTCCATGCTTTTGGTTTTAAAGCGAAAACGACTTTTTAACAAGCGGTTATATGTGTATGTGCAGCATATAAACCTCTGTTTTAAAAGCGTTTTGGGTGATATAATGGGGGTATGAAGCGGTTTTGTTTATATCTGACGGTTTTTTGTTTTCTGGCTGTGCCTGTGCGTGCGCAGACGCCGGAAGAATTTAATGCTGATCTGGATGTTACGGAGGAGCCGATTTGTTTCATGTTGATCAATGAAGCGCCGTATAGCGCGCATGGCCGCGTGACGACAGCGGAATATATGCGTGCGGACGGCATTATCACCCGTCACCGTTCGAATTTCCGGCTCGATGCGGCGGGTACAATCAGCGAGGAAAGCGGATATCCGACCGATCGCGCGGAGTTTTGTTCTTATGGACCGTTTATGCCGAACCGTTCTTTGGAGGTGGCCATTCGCACCTTATTCCCGATTTTTGCCTGCCAAAGCCGGGTAGATCAGGGCGATTTGATTATTCGCGGCTATCGCAAACCTGAAGGCGGTGCGAAAACATGGATTGAATGTTTTAACGCCGACGGCAGTAAAACAAGTGAGCCGTCCGAATAAATCTAGGATTTTGCAGTTTTTAGTTTTTTACTGACGGCGTTGTCTGCCGGTGTGGGAATTTGGAATCCTGTTTCGATCGAAGTGAACGGAATAAACAGTGTTACGGTTGTGCCTTTTCCTTCTTCGCTTTCCAAGTCCACATTTCCGCCATGAAGGGCGACAATATTTTTCACCAATGACAGGCCGAGGCCCGCGCCGCTGCGGGAAAGTTTGGCTTCCTGTGCTCCGCTTTGTGCACGTTCGAACGGGTCGAAAATCCGTTTCTTGTCTTCTTTCGGGATGCCGACGCCGGTGTCTTCAATTGTGATTTCGATACCGTCTTTATGTTTTTTCGCGGCCAGATTAATCTCTCCGCCTTCGGGCGTGAAGTTGATCGAGTTACGGACAACGTTGATGATGGCTTGTTTCAGGCGTTTTTCATCGGCCGTAATTTTGCCGATATTTTTAGGGCATTTCAGGTGGACTTCGATATGGGCTTTGCGCGCCCAGTCACTGACAAGCTCGGTTACCGACTGCATCAGGTTATAGACGCTCATATCTTCGCGTTGCAGGGTCAGGTAACCGGCCTCGAGTGTTGCGAGGTCGAGAATGTCATTCACAAGTTCGAGCAGGCGCTTCGACGCTTTGTGCATGTCGCGGGTATATTCTTTTTGCCGCGCATTCAACGGGCCGAAATATTCCTGATCGAGAATATCGTTAAAGCCCATAATCGCGTTAAGCGGCGTACGCAGTTGGTAAGAGACATTGGCAAGGAAGTCGAGCTTGAGTTGTTCCGCGGCCTCAAGCGCAGCATTTTTCTCTCGCAATGCGTTTTCAACGCGCACGGTATCGGTGACATCGATATAGGTGATCAGCACCCCGCCATCGGGCAGGGGAACAGTGTTGAAGTCGATCAGCGTGTTATCGGTACGTTTGAGGCGTCCCTCATGCATCATGCGGTCGAGTGCTTTGGCTGCGAGCTCGTTCTTACGCTCTTCCCACTCATCTTTGCTAAAGAACCCGCTAAGCTTATCGACGAGGGTGCTGATATGCGGATTGCCCTCAAGGTCTTCGGGGTTCAATTTCCACAGGCGGCTGAAGGCAGGGTTCCAGAGCTTGATACGTCCGTCACCGCCGAACACGGCAACCGCTTCACCCAGATTATCGAGTGTTTCTTTTTGTACGGCGATCAATGTGTTGTATGAGGATTCGAGCTGTAGTCGGCTAGAGACGTCCTCGAAGGTCATCATGAGCCCGCCCATGGAGTGCGGAACAACCAACATGCGCAGCGCCGTGTCATCGGGCAGGTACATCATGTCGTCATATGGCTCGATCAGGGCGGTAAACATATCAAGCCAGCTTTGCTTGAATTTGCGGAAATCCGCTTGTTCCGGTAGGCGGCGCGTTTCACGCAGCTTTTCCATGATCTCGCCAAGTTTAGGGCGTGTGTTCAGCCATCCGTCTTCCAGATCCCAGAGTTGGGCAAAGGCGGAGTTATAAAATTCGAGCCGTTCATCGGCGGCGTAAATCGCAACAGCTGTGCGGAGTTGTTCCAACAGTTCGATGTTGGAGGATTGATAGCGTTTAAGCGCGGTTTCGATTTCCTCGCGTTCGGAAATATCTTCGGTCAGGCCGAGGGTCAGGTTTAATCCTTCCAACGGCGTTTCGATGATTTTCATCAAAATCCGTTTACCGGCGATATTGATGTGGCCTTCGCTGCTTTGCTTTTCATTTGTCTTGAGGGCTTTGGCGGCGAGGGCTTTTCCGGTCAGCGGTTTTTCATCCGTTTTCTTTTCGGACTTTCTGACACTGACGGAGAGTTCTTTTTGTTCGGCCAGAATGGCTTTGTGGGTTAGGCCAACCGCATCAGTATAGGCGTCGTTGACCCAGAGGATCGTGCCTTCCTTGTCCCTGATCCAACGTGGTTGGGGTAGGGAGTCAAACGCGGCTTGCAGCTGTTCGAGGCGTTCAGCTTTTTTAACTGCGGTTTTTTCAAAATTCTTGTTTTTAAAATAATCGTCGCTGACATCTTCGAGCCAAAGAATATTGAAACGGACCTTGTCTTCGCCGTCATGGCCTTGTGTGCCCGAAAGCTTAAACACTTTGCTTTGGTCGGCATTGTGAACATAGGTTGAAAAGGGCAGACCGTTTTGTTCCATACGTTCGAACAGACCTTCGAGAGCCGCGGCATCGCTTGGCGCCAGTTTGCCTTGAATATCTGTGAGTTTCGCGACATTTTCCAAACCCAACATTTCGCAAAAGCCGGGGGAGTAGGCGACGCTGTCTTTGCCTGTTTTTCCATCAGCATGACCGTCGGCCCACCCGCAATATTCACCCGGAAAGCTTGTCAGGAACGCTTCTACCCGCGCCTTTTCGAGCGCGCAGGAAACCCCAAACGGCTTGAGCAGTTTGTGCAAAAATTTCTGATCGGGGTCTGTCGGTACTTTTTTCACGGTCATTCGAGTTTAAGAACCGCCGTGAATAAAGACAAGAGTGGAAATCATGCGCTTATATGCCACTGATATTTGATCCTTGCGGCCATGAGAGCGTCCAGCCCAGTTTGACGTCTTTTTTGTCTTGGGATTTGAGCGTGAAGGCCCATTCCAACAAGCCTTTGATGTTCTCTTTGTCTTCGGTATAGCCTGTGGTTGTCTGGGCGGGATCGACCTCGAGCGTGATTTTTTCGTTCTGTGCAACCGGAATCGTTTGGCCGACGACGATATTGACGTCGCGGTTACGCAAGTTCTGGATGGATGTGATGGTGTGGCGAACCATTTGTTCGGTCTTGCCGACAAACATGCCAGCTTCGCCGCGTTCATCTTTCAATGTTTTGTATGAGACTTCGATCTGGTCATCGATGCCAAAGGACAGGTCGTAATCCTTACCCGGTTTGAGCAATGGTACATGCGTCTGGCCTACATAAGAGCCGTCACGGAACAGGCTGACTTGACCGGGCAGGAGCGGCGCTTCGCCTTTTACAGTTGTATTGGCAACCAGATAGGCTTTGGTATCACGTTGTGGCTTGATGTGTACTTCAAGCTTGGATTCTGTTTCGAATGGCGCGATCAGCACTTTTGTTTGTGTGCCATCGGATGGGACGGTAACAAGGCCGGGAATGCCGAATTCCGCCGTAAAGCCGCCCGTATTGATTGTGGCTTGCTGAATTTTTGCAGCTTGAGGAACGGGCAGGGCGCTATCGCTTTCAGCGGCGAAAGAGCGCTCTATCTGTGCTTCGTTTACCTCTCTAACAGCTTCTCTGTATACTTCACTTGCTCCCTCATATCCCGGAGCTGACATTAAGTTTGCTCTGTTTCTTTTTGATGGGTTCCATATGTTAACCCATTGGGTGTTGAGTGATGGCGCTGTTGCACCGCGACTGGGGCGGGCGGTGGAAAGAGTGAGGGCGATATTGCTCCAGTCTTCGCCTGTGCGCTGACTGACCGAGCCATATTGCATGATTTCTAATTCGCCGTTCTCGGTGTTTAAGCGTGCGTCATAGACGGGCGTCCAGTATGCGCCGCCGATTTGATATTGCAGGGACAGTTTCACAGTGTCCGCGCGTGACATTTCAACAGGGATGCTGACAGCTAAGCTTTGTTTTGAACCTGTGCGGACCTGATTGAGGTCGCGTTGGATTTTGGCAAGTTGTTCGTTGATGTCTTTAATCTGCTTTTGTTTGGCGAGTTCGGTTTTGAGGATTTCATCCATGCCCGCCTGTAGGGTGTTGGCGGCTTCTAACCAGTTTGCGCTATTGAGTTCGAACTCGGCGATTTCATCATTGGTTTTTTCAATCGCCTTGGCTTCGAGCGATGTCAGGAAGTTTTTCTTGGCTTTGACAGCTTCCAATTCGGCCTCGATCACTTTTTTCTGATCTTCCAGTGTTTCTTTTTGTGCTGTTAATGCGGCTTCTCGTTCGGATGATAGTTCGACACTGTTGACGATTTTGTGTGAGAGTGCACCCAGAACCGCTTCAGCGCGGCTTTCACCTTCGACACGTAAGGAGTCGGTGAAAATGTTGGTCGGTAAATTCTCAATGATGATGACATGTTTCCCTGCGGGCACTTGCGCTTGTGTTTCCAGTGTCAGCATGGCGCGGTCATTATAAACGGTGGCGGCTTTCAGAGAGCCGCTGACTTTTACATCATCGGCATAAGCCATAACGGGCAAAAGCAACACAGTCAGGAAAACAAAAAAGCGCATGGTCCAACTCCCCTTTAAAAATGCAGTTCAGAGGATAGCAAGCGGCGGGACGATTGAGAAGTTTAAAGCGCGCGTTAGAGGATAATCGTGCGTTTGCCGTGCATGAAGATGCGGCGTTCCGTATAGAGTTGGATTGCGCGGGCGAGGACGCGTGATTCGATGTCACGGCCGATGCTTTGCATGGCTTTCGGGTCATGGGAATGGTCGACGCGTTTGATTTCTTGTTCGATGATCGGGCCTTCGTCGAGGTCCTGTGTCGCGAAATGCGCGGTTGCCCCGATAAGCTTCACGCCGCGTTCATAGGCTTGGTGATATGGTTTTGCCCCTTTAAAGCCGGGCAGGAATGAATGATGAATGTTGATGACGCGTCCGGCAAAGTCCTTGCTCATATCTTCGGATAGAATCTGCATATAGCGGGCGAGGATAATCAACTCGCTGTCTGTATCCTTGATAATTTGGCGAATTTGGTCTTCTTGCTCGGCTTTGGTGTCTTTGCTGATTGGCAGGTGGTGAAAGGGCAGGCCGCGTTCCTCGACCAGTTTTCGGTTATTGTCGTGGTTTGAAACAACGCCTGTAATATCAATGTTCAATTGCTTTGTGCGCCATCGGTACAGAATATCGTTCAGGCAATGGTCGGTTTTGGACACAAGCACCAGTGTTTTTATCGGTGCTGTTATGTCACAGACTTGCCAGTCCATGTTGTAGCTGGTCCCGATTTCTCCAAAACGGTTTTTAAAACCCTCCAGACAGCCATCTTCCAACGGCGTGAAAACAACGCGCATGAAAAATTGTCCGGAAAATTTATCGTGAAACTGGGCAGACTCTTCGATGTTGCACTGATTATTGGACAGGCATGTTGCGACGGCGGCAACAATACCCGGCTGATCTGTGCAAGAAAGACGTAAGATATACATATGCTTTATTTACAGGGCTCTTCGCAAAATCCAAGCACTTTATATTTGACATAATTATTCAGCTTGTTTATATCGGTGCTCTTATGTGGAAAGCATGGAATGAAATACAACACCCATCTGCCGAGGCACGTGCTGCGTATGCCAAGCAGCATGCGGATTTGCGGAAAGCCGCGTACGCAGATGCGAATGCACGTCTGCCCCAGATTCTTGAGAATATTCATCCGCGCTGGTCTAAACGCGCTGTGTTTTGTGAACCGATTAGTGAGCAAACATTACAAGATTACAGAGAGCAGTGGCTCCCAGCTTTTGCCTTGCCCGAGCAGTTTGGGGAAGCTGTGCAACAAAGAACACTAAGCCATTTTGACTGGGATAATTCGGCGCGGACCTATGAGGGGGTGCTGTCACG
>CAZLTT010000098.1:0-6873 GCA_964562515.1 uncultured Micavibrio sp. | reverse complement strand
TCTTTTTTGATTTTCTCAAAGCCTTCATTCATGGCGTCGATTTCAGGCGGTGTAGCAACGGCGACGTCGGAGCGCTCTGCGGTCCAGCTCTTATTGACCATAAGGTCGCGGAGCTTTGTAATCGCGTTTGCGTGTTTCATCAGCTCTTCATCTGGTGGCGGCAGAGCGAGGAAACGGGTTACGCGCATCGCCTTGGCAAAACCCGGGTTGGAGTAGAATACGGCACAGTCCACGACGACTTCACCGAAGGTGATAACGGCCTGACCTTCTTTAAAGCCCCGCAGGTCGTCGTAGTTAGCGCGCGGACGCATTTGCACGCCGGCCTGTTGTGTATCGAAGTATGAGCCGAGTTCCGTACCACCGGCCATTTGGAAACCCGATACCTCGGTCACGATTGCCGTACCGACTGTCTTTTCAAAGAATTCTTTGGTTTCGGTCGGGTCTTCGAGCTTACCGAAAATCTTGATGTTACAGTTCGCAGTGATGGACTGTGCTTCCTCGCGAACACGTTTTTTCATCGCCGGCAAATCCTGACCCGAGAAGACGAGGCAGAAACCCAGAGAACGTGCCTGCGCGGCCATAACCGCCATACCTTGCGCGGTATAGTAACCAACCTCGTCGAAAACGGTCATAAACGGTGTGCTTGAATGGGTCGGCTTGTTTTCAATAACCGTTTCGGATGACCCTTCCACTGTGGAACCTAGGGTTGCACCCATCATCCCTTTCATGGTCGAGGCGACGATTTTACCCAAGTTGGCGATTTCGTCGCCGGATTTTTCAAGGGCGGGGATCAACACGATCAGGATACGGCGGTTCAGGACTACGTCCATCATATCGACGTCGGCAGCTTGCGTATCGAAGATGTAGCCATAGTCGTCACCCAAGGATTGGAGGGAGCGCGTGAACTGCATAGCCAGATAACCGTGCTGCTGAGACGCGGTATTCGTGTCGTATTGCGGCGTGTCGGGACCGGGCGGTTTTACCTTACCTTCATCATCGTACGCATCGCCGTTAAAGCCGGGCAAAGTGTCGAGGTAGCCGTTCAAACCTTCACGAAGCTCGAGTGGGACCGCTTCGTCCCGCTGGAGCTTAATGACATTGTTCAAAGACAGGTAATCACGAATGGTCCGCACAGATAGCGGCATGTCCTGCTTATCCCGCTTCCATGTCAGGATGGGCATCATCGCGGAAACAAGCGCAACCGCACGTTCTTTCCACATCGCGTTGTCACCTTCAGATTCCGGCATCAGGGATACAAGCATGTTCACCAGATAGGATGCAGAACCGGATGAAAACGGGTTCATTGTGTTGGATGGCGCGGAAACGTCGGAGTTACCCGTCATGTAGTTCAGCACAAGCAAGTCATCATCACGGCCAAAACGGCGAACGAGTGATGATAGCGACGACCAAAGGTCGGTATCGGCTTTACCGTCGACATACACGAAGCCGGAACCCCAGGCGATGGCGTTACTGACCATCGATTTCAGACCTTCGGTTTTACCTGCACCGGTTGTACCCAGATAAAGTACGTGGGTTCTGGCGTCGGAGTTGGTAAACCAGACTTCTTCCTTGGTGTTTTCGACGTTACCCAGATACAGGATACCTTCAGGTTTACCGGGCTTGCCGCCACGGCCGTTATTCGGGTCCATGAACTTGGCGCCGAGCGGCAGTTTGAATGCGAGTGCCTTATTTCGGCTGCGAAGCCACAGCCAGTATAGGAACAGGCAAATCATAATGACGTCGGCAAAGGCCAAGGCCCAGTCATTCATCAGGATTGAGGCGCCGGCCATGATAAAGATAACGGTCGAGTAGTTAACGCTCGATAAGGCGTCGCCAATACGAGTCCATAGCGGGCGAACGTCCCGAAGGACCGCCTCATGCTTATGCTCGTATTTGCGTTGGTCTAATGCCATTTACGTTCCTTAGATTATTGACCGCCCAAAAATGCATCGGCCGACACCGGCACGCCTGATGAATTTTGCGGGTCGGCGCTTGCTGCGGCCAAGCTACTGCTTGGGTTGTTGTTGGCGACGTTACGTTCACCGGTGAAGTATGAGTCGGGCATAATGAAGCTCCAGACCATAATCATGACGCCGAGAAATAGTAATGATGCAACCAGCCCCATAACGTTGCGTTTGGTTTCGCCCGGTTTTTTCTGCGCTTTAGGCTTTGACTGTGCGGGGCTTGGTGAATCATTTGCCACCGCCGCGTTTGAACCGCGAATAGCACCTTGAGCGTTTTCAAGCGCATCCGCTGTTATCATTAGTCCTTCGAGTGCGTCATCCTTGCTCGGGAACGTCGCGACTTCAATAACTTCACCAGCTGCGGATTTGAGGGTGAGCGTATGTTCGCCCGAATCGCCTTTTGGCAAAACCTCCATTGCCGAGGCTTTGGCTTTGGCAACATCCATCGTCCATACAACAGGCGTGGCGGCATCCGGGAATGACAGAATAAGCTTTCCATCTACGACTTTGGCGCTTGCCCGACTGGATGAGGCGTTGTTCTTAAATTTAAGTACCATGTGTGTTCAAATCCTATGTTTATACGGCTTTCTTTACTCCGCGCTTGCTTGACTGGCTGTAGTCTAACTGCGGGATGGGGCGGGCGCGTGTTGTGCCCATATACTCAGTGATTGTTTCAACGGCATGATCGACTTTCGGCACCGGGATCGGGCGTTGGGTCATTTTTTCAGCCTTGTAGTGTGACATGGCGCCCATCGCTTCCAGGTGGAAAGATTGGCGGCCCAGATTGTTCAACGGATACCATAGTGTACGGTCATAGCCGCGCAGCCAGACAAAGGTCGCGGGCGCGAGAACGCCCCCTTCATCACGGGCATTAGCCAAAGCGCGCAGCAGCGCGGTTGTGACAAAAGCGTGTTGGTTGCATTTGGATAAAGTACCACCCGACAGATCTTTGTTTTTCAGTATTTTGCGGGCTTCTTTCAGGAGCGATTTATCGCGGCTGAGCTTCAGACCGCCTTTAAACGTCCAACACATAGCGAGGCGGCCAAGCATATCATCGGATTCGTTACGTTTACGGGCGGCTTTCAGGCAGAATGCAGCTAAAAGTATTTGTTGGTAGGGTTTTAGAGCCATAGGGCCTTTCCAACGTCCGTATAGTTGCTTTTTAAACGCTTTGGCGGCTGCGTCTTTATCAATGACCCCATCAGGTGCAGGGATGTTGAAGTATGCTAGCCATTCTTCCGGACCCAGAGCTTCGGCGAATTGCGGCAATTCGGCAGGAACTGGCGATCCCGGAGGTCTTGGGGGCTGTTTAGCCGGATTGAAGTCCATAAATGGGGCAATAACGGGAAAGTTTCCGGATTGGCGCTTGATCAGCCCTTCGAGGCCGAGATAGCTGCGGTAATGCGTGCGCGGGCCTTTAAACATGCACCATAATGCGCCGACGCCGCAGATCGCGACGAGTACAATGCGCATTGGCTGCATTGCTAGCGCCGTAAAGAATGAAAGGTGGAAGTAGCTGAGTTGTTGTTTGGGATAGTCAGGCGTTGCGTTAAAGCCTTCCTGCCATCCATATTGCTTGCCTTCGAAGAAGATTTTATAGCCTTCATCGCCATATAGTCCTAATGCCTCTCCGATTGCGACGAATAAGTATACAAGCCACATTTCGCCGTATCGGATCCACCGAACCATGTTTCTGACTTCGTCAGATTGGTAGTACCAGAATAGCCAGACAAGCACGGCCATCACGGCCATAAGGATGCACCAGCCAATCGCATTTTCATGTAAGGTATTTTCAGCCTGTTGTCCGCCTGCCAAAACTTGCCACCATATTGTTGCTCAACCTTAATAATATAGCAAAATTATGAAGAAAAAACCACTTCTGCTCGCTATATCGGCCTTATATTTAAAGGGTTTTTTCCTTAAAAAAGCATGAAAATATGTTTGCAAACGGGTGAGAATTTGATAATACCTTCCATCATTCCATTTTTTGGAGTGAACATTTGTTTGATTGGGCCGGTTTAGCACAGTGGTAGTGCAGTCGATTTGTAATCGAAAGGTCGGGAGTTCGAATCTCTCAACCGGCACCATTCAAAACTCTCTTGCTTAGATTTCTCATACGCGCGATTGCAAAACGCTTTTTTGGTGTCTTTTTTGCAGTTCTGTATCCTGCAGCTTTAGTCTTTATCTTCAATATTCTTAGTTAAAAGTAAAAAATTCAACTTTAAGCCTGAAATCATGCAGGTTTTTTAATACAATAATGATAGTAATGGTTTAGGAAGCTATAAATCGGTCGAAGAACGAAAAATTGCCAATAAATAAACTTTTAAAAATTACAGAAATAGAATCTGAGACACACAGTCCAGCAAAAGCTCTCGAGTTTGCTTATATAATAGCTTTTGCCTTGATTGCGCTGTGCTCTGTGGGTGTGCATTACACTACTGACCTGCTTATTAAGCAGCTCAATGAGAGTTCAGAAGTTACATACGAATTAACAAATCTTCGGACACTTTTTCATAGACTGCCAGAACAAGTTACCCAGTTTAAAGAGTATGGTAGCGAGGTTGATCAGTACCGCCTCATAAGCACATTAAAAAAAATTGACTCCAGCAGAAATCACATTGTTCGAAAGCTCACAAAAAATAAGGATTTCAGCCCTGTTTTGTTTGAGGTTTTTTTTGATAAAAAATTCGACTTAAATGCCAAGCTTCAATCTTATGCGCTTTACGCGAATGAGTGTGGTGTCGCTGACATAAGGACGCAAGATATTGCTAAGGTTTGTGGTGTTGCAGAATTAGTGATGAGTAGATCAAAGCCACAAGAGTTGTTAGCTAGCTTTGATATAGCACTTAATAAGTATCGTGCCGAAAATACTGATAAGATTGAATTGTACAAATATGCCCAGTTTATAGGGATCGTAGTTATTATCAGTGTTTTGATTTTAGAAGCTTTTCTAATTTTTAGGCCATTGATTAAACGGATACATAAATTTCACGCCTTGTTAGTTGAGCAAGCGCTTCAAGATCCTATGACGGGGCTAAAAAATCGTCGTGCTTTCATGTCCCAATCTACCGCCGAGATTTCTCAAGCATCTCGCACGAATAAACCCATAGCGGCTGTTCTTATGGACTTGGATAATTTTAAATCTGTAAATGACACTTATGGTCATGATGTAGGGGATGCGGTTATTAAGCATTTTGCGCAGCAGCTTAAAAAGCACGTAAGGAGAGGGGATTTGCTTGGGAGAGTTGGCGGTGAAGAGTTTGCAATAATGTTGGTCAGGTCTACTAATGACGAAGATGCTTTCAATGTCATTAATAGAATTCGTATGTCCGTAGAAAAAACTCCATGTCCTTATAAGGATAAGAATGGGAAGCCGCAGACGTTGCCGTACACGGTAAGTAGCGGTGTTTATAGTCTTGTCCCATCAGGGGAGAGTGTTGATAAGCTGTTGTCTCGTGCAGATGAAATGCTTTATGAGGCGAAAGAAAAAGGCCGGAATAAGGTGGTGCTTGTCAATTTGGATGGGCGTACTTTTGAGAGCTAATTTATTGTTGGCTCAATCGTGTGGTTCTGCGGGCTAATATCCGTAATAAAAAACAAGGTTCAATTATTTTCGTGACTAAAGTAGCTATCTGTGTAAAAATATATTGAACAGTGTTTAATTAATAGGTTTTTGCGATCTTCATAACCACGCATAGAATGGGTTTTCGCAATCAGGAGGAGAGACCATGAGCGAACAGAAGCATTTATTACAGGATCGTCGTTTTTTTCCGCTGTTCCTGACGCAGTTCTTGGGCACGTTTAACGACAATTTCTTCAAAAATATTCTGATTTTTGCGCTTGTGTATCAATTGCTTGGGCTATCTCCGAGTGATCCAAAAATTCTGATCAGCGGCGCGGCGGGTATCTTTATTCTGCCGTTTTTCCTGTTTTCGGCGTTGGGCGGCCAATTTGCCGATAAATTTCCAAAAGACAAAGTTATACGATCAATAAAACTGGCGGAGATCGGAATTGCTTCTCTGGCTGTGATCGGGATATATGCGCAATCGCTCGAAGTGCTTTTGTTGGTGCTGTTCCTGTTCGGGGCGCAATCGGCCTTTTATAATCCGAGTAAACTTTCCCTTTTGCCGCAACATCTGGAAGAAGGCGAGTTGGTTAAGGGTAATGGCTTGATTAGTGCCGCTGCAAATATTGCGGCGCTGGTTGGGACGATTTTGGGCGGTTTGATTATTACGAGTTTTGACGGTGGGGTGCATTTGGCCGCGCTGATGCTGATTACGACGGCGGCGGCGGGGTACTATGCCAGTCGTCAAATCCCCGAGGCTGCGGCTAATGATCCGAAGCTAAAACTGAATTACAATATTGTTACCGAGACATGGAATGTTTTGCGTTATGCCGCGCATCAGCCGCGCGGGGTATTCTTGTCGATCCTCGGGGCGGCGTGGTTCTATTTCCTGGCCGGAATTTTCCTTGCGCAATTCCCGAGTTTTGCCAAAGAAAATTTGTTGGTGAACGAAACCGTCCTGACGATGATGCTGACGATTTTTTCTGTTGGTGTTGCGCTCGGTGCGATCATGAATGACAAGCTTCTTAGGGGGCGTGTTGAGGCGGTCTATGTTCCATTTGCCGCGCTCGGCATGGCTTTCTTCGCACTGCATTTCTCTTTTAGCGCTCCGGCTGCGACGATTGCGAATGTCGAGTTACAGGGGATCGGGAATTTCTTGTCGACCTTTGGCGGGTGGATGATGTGTATCGACCTGTTCGGGATCGCGTTTTTCGGCGGTCTTTATATTGTGCCGCTTCAGGCGATTATCCAGCATTACACCCCCGAGGATCATAAGGCACGGGTAATGGCGTCTAGCGGGATTATTGATGCCCTTGCGATGGTGATGTCGTCCGTTTTTGCGGC
>CAZLTT010000097.1:1329-7166 GCA_964562515.1 uncultured Micavibrio sp. | reverse complement strand
CTGAATATCGAACCGCTATATGTCACCAAGGACAATGTGCCGATTGGTGTCGAGGTCGAGCGCCCCGAGGACGTCGGCGCGGACAGGCTTATTAACGCTGTCGCTGTGGTCGAGCATTATCAGACTCCGGCGATTGTTTTGGACTTCGGCACGGCGACTACCTTTGACGTGATTAACGCCAAAGGCAGCTATGCGGGCGGTGTTATTGCACCCGGCGTTAATCTTTCCATTAATGCTTTGCATCAAGCGGCGTCAAAACTGCCACGCATCAGTGTGCAAAAGCCGGGCACGGTAATTGGTAAAACAACACGTCATGCCATGCATTCGGGTATATTCTGGGGTTATACCAGTATGATCGAAGGGGTGATTACCCGCATTCAATCCGAATTAGGTGAAGATGCGTATGTATTGGCAACGGGTGGCTTGGCGACCTTGTTTGCAGAAAATATAGATATGATCCAGACAGTGGACGAGGATTTAACACTCAAAGGTTTAAAGATAATTCATAAGCATAATTCGTAATGGGCAAAGCAGCAGATATATTTCAAGAAGACGGGCTTTATTTCGTTCCTTTAGGGGGGAGTGAGCAATTTGGCGTCAATATGAACGCGTATGTTTGCGATGGCGACATGCTCGTCGTGGATTGTGGGCTCGGGTTTGCGGATGAGCGCTTTCCGGGTATTGATCTTTTGCTGCCTGATCCTGAATTTGTTGAGGAACACAGGGATGAGCTCAAAGGCATTATTATTACGCATGCGCATGAGGACCATATTGGAGCGATGCCTTATTTGTGGGAGCGTTTGCAGTGCCCCGTATATGCCAGTCCGTTTACAGCGGCTGTTTTGCATCAGAAATTCAAAGATAAGAACCTGAATGTTAAAATTAATGTCATTCAGCCGAATGAAAGTGCGCAAATCGGGAAGTTTGAGGCGCTGTTTGTGCCTGTGTCCCATTCTGTGCCGGATACATGCTCGATTATCATTAAGACGGATAACGGGCAGGTTGTGCATAGTGGGGACTGGAATCTTGATCCATCACCCGTAACGGGTTCCCCGACCAACGATGAGTTGTTTAAGCAGGCAGGCAAAGAAGGTGTGCTTGCCTATATCGGTGATTCAACGAATGCGGAAGTGAATGGGCGATCAGGATCAGAAGCAGATGTAGCGAAGGGTTTAGAGGCCGAGTTCAAGACGTGCAAAGGCAAGATCGGCGTTACGATCTTTTCATCCAATATTGGCCGTATCATCAGTGTTGCGAAGGCTGCGCAGGCATGTGATCGCAGTGTGTGTGTTATAGGCCGCTCTTTGCACCGGATGATCGGATGTGCACGTGAGTGCGGATTGTTGAATGATATTCCTGATTTTATCAGCGAAGATGACCTTGGATATCTGCCTGATGAGAGCGTGGTCGTCATTATGACAGGTTCGCAAGGTGAGTACCGAGCGGCACTTGCCAAAGTATCTAGAGGTGACTTTAGGGGGTTAAAGTTTAACCCGGGCGATACGGTTATTTTCTCTGCCCGTGCTATTCCGGGTAACGAGACGCAGATCAACACGGTTAAAAACAATTTGAGCGCGGGTAAGGTGAATGTCATCACGCCGCGCGACACAAAGAATATTATTCACGTATCGGGCCATCCTTGCCGTGATGAAATTGCCGAGATGTTTCAATGGGTCAGACCGCAAGTGGTCGTGCCCGTTCACGGTGAAAGGTTGCAGCTAGATGCGCATGCGGAGTTTGCCAATGACTGTCAGGTGCCGAGTACTCTTGTGCCTTCTAACGGATCAGTGATTAGGCTTGCACCCGGAAAGCCAGCAGTTATAGATCACATCGAAACGAGTGTGTTGGCGGTTGATCAAAAGCGCCTTATCAAATCCACGCATCAATCAATTGCGGCCCGGCGTAAGTTGCAATATACGGGCACTGTGCATGTATCACTGGCTATCGATGCGCGTGGTGAGCTGTTGGGGAACGTGAAGCTGGAGACTGTCGGGCTTGTTGATTTGGAAAATGCGGGCGAAGAGCAGATTGAGGACAACCTAGAGAAAGAGGTGCTCGATATTCTGGATGATATGACGTGGGAAGATCGTCTGGATGATCATTTTATCGAAGAAGAGCTACGTATTGGTGTTCGACGTTTTTGTGATCACCTGCTCGGAATTAAGCCAAAAACCAATGTGCATGTTTTAAGGGTTTAATATGGGCGTTGTTACAGGGATTATCGTTTTTTTGCTGATTTGGTGGACGTCATTATTCGCGGTTTTGCCGTTCGGGCATAAGCGGGATCAGGACGGAACACCCGTCGCCCCTAACATCAAAAAGAAGCTGATCTGGACGACAATCGTTACGTTTATAATTTGGGGCATAGTTTTTGCATTGATTGAAGCTGAAATCATTAGTTTCCGTGAAATGGCGGAAAGTATGAGTGTAGGAGATCAATAGGATGCGTCATTTACTGGTTTTAGCCGTTTTATTTTCACCAAGCGCTGCCATTGCAGAAGAGGCTGCGAGCGTGATTGAGTTTTGTCAGCAATTGGCAAGCCATACACCGGATGATGATGTGAATTTTAAGCCCGGGCAGGATGATGTTGTTCCCGCCGATTTAAATGGTGCTCTTGCTGTGCCTGTACTCAACCCGATCCGTATTCCCGTTCGTGCCCCGATTGAAGAGTATTTGAGCGGCAGTGCGGCCGATATTCTGTCTGATACAGGGGAGCCGCCGATCGCGGCATTTATCGATGTTTATCAGGATGGGCGTGTTCTTTATAACGGGCAGGATATTTCTCAACAAACGCAAACACTTTGTGCGGATGCTGATGGACAAGCGGAAGCGGATGCCGTAAATTCTGAACCCGAAGAGAAACTCCAGAGTGAACAAACCGGATCAGATGAGTAAGAAGCCCAGAACCGCCATTACCCCCACACGTGAAGAGAATTTCCCCGAATGGTATCAGCAAGTCATAAAAGCGGCTGATCTGGCGGAAAATTCGCCCGTACGCGGCTGTATGACCGTTAAGCCCAATGGTTGGGCATTGTGGGAGAATATGGTCAATATTTTTGATCCGTGGTTGAAAGAGTACGGGGTTCAGAATTGCTCTTTTCCGATGCTTATCCCTGTTGAGTATTTGTCCAAAGAAGCAGAGCACGTTGAAGGCTTTGCGAAGGAGTGTGCGGTTGTGACGCACCACCGTCTCGAAGCTGACCCCGAAAACGGCGGTTTGCGTCCTGCGCCTTCTGCGAAATTAGAAGAGCCATATGTGGTTCGTCCGACATCCGAGACGATTATCGGTGAATCAATGAGCCGTTGGATACAGTCCTATCGTGATTTGCCTCTGCAGCTTAACCAGTGGGGCAGCGTGCTGCGTTGGGAGATGCGTACGCGTTTATTCCTGCGAACATCTGAGTTCTTCTGGCACGAAGGGCACAACGCATTTGCGGATCATGAAGGCGCAGATGCGGATTGCCGCTACATTCTGGACCTGTATGAGAAGTTCTTTACCGAAGTTCTGGCTATTGATGGCTTCAAAGGTGTGAAAACCGAAGAGGAGCGTTTCCCCGGTGCGAACAACACGTTCGCGTTCGAGGCGATGATGCAGGATGGTAAAGCGCTGCAGGCTGCGACGACACACGATCTGGGTACTAACTTTGCCAAGACATTCGATATTAAATATCAGACCAAAGAAGGCGGTGAAGAGCTTTGTCATACAACGAGTTGGGCATTCTCAACGCGTATGATTGGCGGTTTGATTATGATGCACGGTGATGATGACGGTATGATCATGCCGCCGCGTATTGCGCCTCAACAGGTTGTTATTCTTCCTGTTATCAAGGATGACGGACAGGCGGCGCAGATTAATGAGTTTTGTGACAAGGTTGTCGCGGGCCTGAAAGAAAAAGGCATTAAGGCCAAAGTAGATGCCCGTGATATGCGTACCCCCGATAAAATGTGGGATGCCATTAAGAAGGGTATACCTCTGCGTGTTGAAGTTGGTGGTCGCGAAATGGAAGCGGGCGAGGTTACATGTGTCCGCCGTGATATCGGCCGTGATTCCAAGCAGACCTTGCCGTTGGAAAAGTTCATGAGCGAAGCGCAAGGTCTTCTGGATGCTATGCATGACGATATGCTCGCCAGATCAAGAGCGTTTAGAGATGAGCATACTGTTGATGGTTCTAACGCAGCGGATGTCCATCATTTCTTCTCTTCGGGCAGTATTGGTTTTGTGAAAGTGCCTGTTGAAATTCTAAAGGATGAAGAGCTGCAAGCCGTGATGAAAGAATTCAGCCTTTCTACGCGTAACATGCCTTTTGCTGATGAAGGCCGCAAAGTGTTAATCGCCAGAGCTTATTAATCATTATGATAGTCCAGAAGTTACGAGCGTTTGGTCGAATATTCAGGGTTAGGGCTGAAGGTAATAATGCCGAGTTCTGGATTTCGCAGGTTTTCGTTCTGGCCGCTACGGTACTTGGGGTTTATCTCGCGTCAATGGAGGGTTTTAAGCTCGCGGTTCAGTTTGATCGTCTATCAACACAGAAAGACAGTTATTACATGCAAAGCTCTTTGTACGATGAGTTGCAGGATAATGTTGTGACTGCTGAGAAGCTTGTTGAGCGTATCGATCAACGAAACGGCAGTGTAAAAGGTTTTATCAGCGAGTATGAGTTCAGCTATTTTGTTTGGGACTCCCTGAAGGGACAGGATGTAACATTTCAAATCCCGTCGGATGTATTAAACGATATTCGTAAATATTATTTCGTTAACAGTCAGCTTCGCGAAGGAATGCAGTCTTCATGGGCGTATGATGCAAAGCAGGCCCGTGATGCTTTTGAAACGAAAACAAATGCGTTGAAAACGGAAACGCTTCCTGCGCTCGAGGCAAATATACAAAAGCTGGAGCAAGCTCTGGCTGAACATAACTTTATTGAGGTCGAATGATTTCAAGATTTGAACGAATGGTGGCATGGCGGTACTTGCGCTCGAAAAAAGCGGAAGGATTTGTCAGCGTTATTGCCGGATTTTCCTTTACCGGCATTATGCTCGGTGTTGCGACGTTGATCATTGTGATGAGCGTGATGAATGGATTTCGCGCCGAATTGTTTGGTCGGATCCTTGGCCTGAACGGCCATATGAATATTTACTCTCAAAGCGGGCCGTTATTTGATTATGCCTACATCAAGGACCGTGTTGAGCCGATTGATGGTGTCGATATGGTCGTGCCGATGGTGGAAAGTCAGGCGTTGATTTCCAACCGTTCTACGGCCAGTGGTGTATTGGTTCGTGGAATTGAATGGAAAGATTTCACCAACCGCGAAATTTTACGGGAATCCGTTCTGCAAGGTGATATCGCCGATTTTCAGGATACGGGTGTTGCGATTGGTAATGTTCTGGCCGAGAAGCTTGCTTTGCGTGTCGGCGACAAGCTAACCCTGACATCGCCGCAGGTAAAATCTACGCCGTTTGGTTCAATGCCGCGGCAGCGTTCTTACACGGTTGCCTTAATTTATGATGTCGGGATGTACGAGTATAATAGCGGTTTTGTGTTTATGCCGCTTGAGGCTGCGCAAGTGTTCTTCCAATTGGATGGGGCTGTGACTGCGCTAGAGGTCTTTCTTGATGACCCTGATCAATTAGAGGCCATTCGTAAGGCGGTTGAGTTGACCGTTCAGGGGCAGGCAGCTGTCTTTGATTGGCGGGATTTGAATAAGAGCTTCTTTAATGCGTTGCAGGTAGAGCGGAATGTGATGTTTCTGATTTTGACGCTGATCATCCTCGTAGCCGCATTTAACATCATTTCTTCGATGATTATGCTGGTGAAGGATAAGGGGCACGATATTGCGAT
>CAZLTT010000097.1:0-1229 GCA_964562515.1 uncultured Micavibrio sp. | reverse complement strand
GGCGTTGGCGGCGGCCTGACGATTTTTCAAAATCTCGATCTGAATGTCGAGGCGGGAGAACTTGTCGCGTTAGTGGGGCAGAGTGGCTCGGGTAAGTCTACGTTGCTTCAGATTGCAGGGTTGTTGGATAAGCCAACGGCAGGGCGCGTGGTGATCAACGGGCAGAATACGCAAAAACTAAATGAGCGTAAGCGCACGGCAATGCGTAATACCGATATAGGGTTTATCTATCAGTTTCATCATTTACTGCCTGAATTTAGTGCGTTAGAGAATGTGGCGATGCCGCAGATCATTGCGGGTGAAAACCTAAATGAGGCTAAAGATAAGGCGGAAAGTGTTCTGGCGACATTGGGGCTAGCGAAAAGAAAGACCCACAGGCCGGCGCAGATGTCGGGCGGGGAGCAACAACGTGTCGCAATCGCGCGTGCGTTGGCCAATGACCCGAAATTGCTTCTGGCTGATGAGCCAACAGGTAATCTTGACCCCGGTACGTCTTCCGAAGTGTTTGATATGCTTCTGGAACAGGTTCGTGAACGGGATATTGGCGCGCTTGTCGCGACCCATAACCATCAGCTTGCGGACCAGATGGACCGCGCTTTGGAATTAAAGGCGGGGAGAATTGTTCCGTTCGACTAGGAACGCCGCCTGTTTTCCTGCTATCTTTTCAATATGAATCAGTTTGTGCATTTGCATCTCCATTCGGCGTATTCGTTGGCCGAAGGGGCGATCAAGGTGAAAGACCTTGTAAAACTCTGCGTTAAGCAAAATATGCCCGCAGTGGCTGTGACTGATTCCTCCAATATGTTCGGTGCGCTTGAGTTTGCTATGGCTGCTGCGGATAGCGGTGTTCAGCCGATTATTGGAGCACAGGTTCTTTATACTGATGATGAGCATCAACTCGTTCTTCTGGTGCAGAACACAGAAGGCTATCTCAATCTGTCCCGATTAATCAGTGATGCCTATATGGGCGGGGACGCAGCGAGTAAGCCGATTATCAGCCGTGAGGACCTTAAAGCATATTCGGGTGGCCTTATATGCCTCTCCGGCGGGTCAAAGGGGCCGGTAAATTACGAATTACTACATAAACAATCTGATAAAGCTGAAGAGCAATTTTTATATTTAAAAGAGTGCTTTGGGGACCGTTTTTACAGTGAAATACAAAGGCACGGATGGGCCGAAGAAGACGCAACAGAAGAAGCGTTGATCGAGTTATCATACAAACATGATGT